>DNGF01000105.1:2358-2756 GCA_003486665.1 Oscillospiraceae bacterium | reverse complement strand
GGATTGGCTGAATACTATTATATCTTTTCGCTTGCGGCGCCGGTTGTAACGGATATAATCCTTTTGCTCAGAGCCGCCGGGATATTGAAAAAGCCAAAAATTCTTTCATGGATATCCTTGGCATTTGGAGTTGCTTCCGTTGCCTTTACAATTATATATTTTGCAATATCCGGTGTTGCCAAAGGCTTTGCGGTTGTCATTATCGCCGCGCAGGCACTTTTGCCGGAATATATGGCTTTCCATATTCTGATGACGGATTACAGAAAAGAAAAAGATGTTATTAAAAATAAGTAACTGCGAAAATTAATGCAATACCGCACAGTTAAGGTGTACGAATTGCACGGTAAGATTCTGTGCAGAATTACAAAAATAGATTTAAGCAAGGCGTGCGCCGCAAT
>DNGF01000105.1:0-2273 GCA_003486665.1 Oscillospiraceae bacterium | reverse complement strand
AGTTTTTTTATGGCACTTATAACCAAGGCGATCAAGGGAACTCAGGATGTGCTTCCCTCCGAGAGCCACAAAAACCAGTTTATTGAAAGTTCTCTGCTTAACATTGCAAAGGACTTCGGATTCAAAGAGATCCGAACTCCCGTTTTTGAGCATACGGAGCTTTTTACACGCTCGGTCGGCGATACAACTGACGTTGTGCAGAAAGAAATGTATACCTTTAACGACAAAGGCGGTCGTTCAATAACTCTCAGACCGGAGGGAACGGCAGGCGCAGCAAGAGCCTTCCTTGAACACGGTCTTCAGAATGAGCCGATGCCGCAAAAGGTAAGCTACGTCACCTCCTGCTATCGTTACGAGAAGCCGCAGGCAGGCAGACTGCGTGAATTTCACCAGTTCGGCGTTGAATGCTACGGCACGGCGTCCCCCGCTGCCGACGCCGAGGTTATTTCGCTCGGCAATGAGCTTTTCGGCTTTTTCGGCATTGACAGAATCAGCCTTGAAATAAACTCAATCGGCTGTCCGACCTGCCGCAAGAAGTATCAGGAAGCCTTAAAGGCATATTTCGAGTCGCGCAAGGACGAGCTTTGTCCGACCTGCCTTGAAAGACTTGACAGAAATCCGATGAGAATTCTCGACTGCAAGAGCCCGATATGTCATGAAATCGGACAGGATGCACCGATAATTCTCGACTATCTCTGTGACGACTGTCACGACCACTTTGAAAAAGTTAAAATGTACCTTGAAGCGATGGGTATTTCCTATACGGTAAATCCGCACATCGTAAGAGGTCTTGATTATTATACACGCACGGTATTTGAATTTGTGACCGATGCCCTCGGCGCACAGAGTGCGGTTTGTGCCGGCGGACGTTACGACGGTCTTGTTGAGGAACTCGGCGGTTCTCATGTTCCCGCTCTCGGCTTTGCGCTCGGACTTGAAAGACTTCTTCTCCTGCTTGAAGCACAGGGTATTGCTCTTCCGGCGGCAGATGTTCCGGAGATTTATATTGCCAGCATCGGTGATGCCGCACTTGCAAAGGCAGCGGCTCTTGCCCTTGAGCTTCGGCAATCGGGTATAAGCGCACAGTTCGACGTAGTCGGACGCTCCGTAAAGGCTCAGATGAAGTTTGCCGACAAAATCGGCGCGAGATTCACAACAGTTATCGGCGATGATGACATTGCCGCAGGAATTGCCAAGGTGAAGAACATGGAAAGCGGCGAAACACAAGAGATTTCTCTTGACAGCTTTGCCGATGATTTTATGGAATATTCACTCCAGTCGGCTGCAAGGAAGCTCCAGGACACAGCCGCTGAAGATATGGATAATATAGACTTAAGCAAAATTTTAGGAGGCTTAATATAATGGACTTTATGACAGGTTTAAAGCGTACCGATTATTGCGGCGACCTCAGAATCGGCGATGTCGGCAGGGAAGTCGTTGTTGCAGGCTGGGTTCAGCGTCAGCGTGACCTCGGCGCACTCATCTTTATTGATCTGCGCGACAGAACAGGTATTGTTCAGCTCGCATTCGGAGAAAATACGGACAAAGAAATTTTCGATAAGGCTTTCTCGGCAAGAAGTGAATTTGTCCTTATGGCAAAAGGCGTTGTCCGTGAGCGTTCCTCAAAGAACACGGAAATTCCGACCGGAGAAATCGAGGTTGACGTTACGGATCTTCGTGTTCTCGGCAAGAGTGAAACTCCGCCGTTCGAGATCGTTGAGAATTGCCAGACTTCCGAGCTGACAAGACTCAAATACCGTTATCTTGATCTTCGCCGTCCGGATCTTCAGCGTAACATCATAATGCGCCACAAGATCTGTAAGATCACCCGTGACTATTTTGACGAAAACGGATTTATTGAGATCGAAACTCCGATTCTTATTCGTTCCACACCCGAAGGCGCAAGAGATTTCCTTGTTCCGAGCCGTATTCACAACGGTTCGTTCTACGCACTTCCGCAGTCACCTCAGCTTTACAAGCAGCTTTCGATGGTTGCAGGCTTTGACAGATATATGCAGATCGCGCGCTGCTTCCGTGATGAGGATCTTCGTGCAGACCGTCAGCCCGAATTCACACAGATCGACCTTGAAATGTCATTCGTTGACATGGAGGACGTTCTCGGCATCGGCGAGGGCTACATGAAGCGAGTTTTCAAAGAGGCTCTCGGAGTTGATATTCAGCTTCCGCTTCCGAGAATTACATATAAAGAGGCTATGGAGCGCTTCGGTTCGGACAAGCCGGACACACGTTACGGCATGGAGCTTTACGACCTG
>DNGF01000055.1:1611-4263 GCA_003486665.1 Oscillospiraceae bacterium | reverse complement strand
CGTATGGAACAGTGAAAGTAAAATTTTGATCCTCGGCAGTTTCCCGTCTGTGAAAAGCAGGGAGCAGATGTTCTTTTACGGCCATCCGAGAAATAGATTTTGGACGGTTATTGCCTCGCTTTTGGACGTTGATATTCCTCAGACGGTTGAAGAGAAGAAAACTATGCTTCTAAATAATAATATCGCGCTTTGGGATGTTATCGCTTCATGCGATATTTACGGCTCGGCGGACAGCTCGATCAAAAATGCCGTAGCGAACGATATCGGGTTTATCATAGAAAAAAGCAAGGTCGAGCGTGTTTTTACGAACGGCGCAACCGCCGATAAGCTCTATAAAAAGTATATTTTGCCCTCAACGGGAATTGAAGCTGTGTGCCTGCCCTCCACAAGTCCTGCCAATGCCGCAAAAAGCCTTGATGAACTTGTGAAAGATTGGGCAATTGTGGTTGACAGTATATAGCTCAGTGTGATAAAATTTATCAGATAAAGTATTTAATTGCATTCATTTGAAAGGTTATGATAACAAATGAGTTTTAAAAATATTGTCGATATGCACGCACACACGATCCATTCCTTTGACGGTCACTATTCCGTTGACGAGATGATCGAAAGCTCGATTGAAAAGGGTATAAAAATCGTTGCGTTCACGGATCATGTCGAGATGGATCTGTTCCGTCAAAATCATTTTGACAAGACTGCCGATGAAGCTTTTGTTGACATTTCGAGAGCCAAGGAGCAGTACAAGGACAGAATCGAGGTTTGTGTGGGTGTTGAGATGGGTGAGCCGACCTATGACCTTGCCGAGAGCGAGGCTCTTATCGCTTCCAAGGACTATGATATTGTGATCGGCTCGATTCATAATCTCAGAAAAACTCCCGATTTCTGTGAGCTGGATTATAATAAGGACAATGTTTATCCGCTTCTTGACGATTATTTCCGTGAGATGAAAATGCTTGCCGAATGGGGCAGGTTTGACACTTTCGCTCACCTTACATATCCCTTGCGCTACATTGTCGGAGAGCATCACATTGACGTTGACATGACAAGATATCAAAAGGATATTGACGAGATCTTTTCATTGCTTATCGAAAAGGATAAGCCGCTTGAAATTAATACTTCCGGCTTAAGACAGCCGATAGGCAAAACGCTGCCCGATGAGAGCTATGTACGCCGCTTCAAGGATCTTGGCGGAAAATTTGTTACGGTCGGTTCCGATTCGCACTTTATTGAGCATATGGGTGCAGGAATCGAGCAGGGTATGCTTATTGCAAAGAACTGCGGCTTTGACAGCGTTCTGATTTTCAGACACAGACAGCCGATCGAAATACCGATAGAATAAGGAGGTACTCCTATGGAATACGATTCCTTCAGCGAGGGCATTGAGCTTGGCGGACTGAGGACGAAGAACGAGATAAAAATTCTTATCGGATACCTTCTCAGCCGACTTGATACTCCGCTCACGAGGGAACAGCTTGACGAGGTGATTTGCGGCGAAGAGCTTGCAAATTATTTTGAAATGAGTCAGGCGCTCAGTGAGCTTGCCGACAGCGGCAATGTCAGAATCAAGGATAATGAGCTTATAATTACCGATAAGGGCAAGGAAAATTCCGAAACGCTGGAACACGATATTCCCTTTACGGTGAGAGAAAAGGCTTTTAACGCCGCAGTCAGATTACAGACAAGACTTCGGCGCGAGCGTGAAAACAAAATTTACATTGACAGGGCTGAAAAGGGCTGCAATGTTACCATTTCAGTGGTTGACGCGGACGATGAAATAATGAGCGTTAAGCTCTTTGTTGCCGACTACGATCAGGCGCTTGCCGTTAAGGAAAAGTTCCTCGATGACCCTGTCAGAGTTTATTCAAATATTGTCGCCCTACTGCTGGCGTAACGAAAACGGAGGTTTATTATGGCAAAATATGCAATCGGCATTGATTTTGGTACTCTTTCGGGCAGAGCGCTGCTCGTTGATGTAAAAACAGGAGAGGAACTTGCAACTTCGGTTCTCGATTATCCTCATTCCGTCATGGACGAAGAGCTTCCGAGCGGCAAAAAGCTCGGCGCGGACTGGGCGCTCCAGGATCCGCAGGATTATCTTGATGTGCTTAAAACGACAATTCCCGATGTGATCAAAAAGAGCGGAGTAAACGCAGAGGATATTATCGGCTTGGGCGTTGACTTTACCGCGTGTACGGTAATGCCCGTTAAAAAGGACGGCACGCCCCTTTGCTTTATTGACAAGTTCAAGGACGAGCCGCACGCTTACGCAAAGCTCTGGAAGCATCACGCGGCGCAGGCTCAGGCAACGAAGCTCAATGAAATTGCCGAAAAGATGGATCAGGATTGGCTCAAGCTCTACGGCGGAAAGATTTCCTCCGAGTGGGCAATTCCGAAGCTTTGGCAGATCCTTGACGAGGCTCCGGAAATTTACGATGAAGCGGACCGCTTCATTGAAGCCGCAGACTGGATCGTTTGGCAGATGTGCGGTCACGAGATTCGCAATTCCTGCTGTGCAGGCTACAAGGGTATGTGGAACAAGAAAAACGGATATCCCTCCGATGAATTTTTCAAAGCGCTTGATCCGAGAATGGAACACGTTATTGATGAGAAGTTTTCAAGAGATATTCTTCCTCTCGGCTCAAAGGCGGGTGA
>DNGF01000055.1:1085-1574 GCA_003486665.1 Oscillospiraceae bacterium | reverse complement strand
TAGCCGAGTTTGCCGCAATGACGGGACTCAAGGAGGGTACGGCTGTTGCTGTTCCTCTCATTGACGCCCATGTTTTTGTCCCTGCCGTAGGCATTACGAAGCCGGGCGAGATGCTTGCCATCATGGGAACATCCACCTGTCATATGCTCCTGAGTGAGGAAGAGGTTCCCGTTCCGGGTATAAGCGGTGTTGTTGCCGACGGTATTCTTCCGGGTCTTTATGCCTATGAAGCCGGACAGTGCTGTGTGGGCGATCATTTCCAGTGGTTTATTGACAATTGTCTGCCGAAGAGCTACTATGACGAGGCTGAGAAGCAGGGAATTAATATACATAAATTCCTTCGCCAAAAGTGCGAGCAGAAAAAGCCGGGTGAAAGCGGACTTGTTGCTCTCGACTGGTGGAACGGTGTTCGTTCCGTGCTTGTTGATGCCGACCTTTCGGGCATGATGCTCGGAATGACGCTCAGAACAAAGCCTGAGGATATCTACA
>DNGF01000055.1:0-1026 GCA_003486665.1 Oscillospiraceae bacterium | reverse complement strand
TCAACGGCTTACGGCACAAGAATGATTATTGACGTATTTAAAGAGAACGGCGTTGATGTTAACACCTTCTATGCCGCAGGCGGTATCAGTCAGAAGGATCCGATGACCATGCAGATATATGCCGACGTTATCAATATGCCGATCAAGATCGCCGACTGCGAACAGGGCGGTGCGCTCGGCAGTGCGATTTACGGAGCGTGTGCGGCAGGAGCCGACAAGGGCGGCTACGACAGCCTTTATGACGGCGCGGCAGCTCTCGGCAAGGTCAAGGATAAGGTCTACTATCCGATTTCTGAAAACGTTGAGCTTTATAACAAGCTTTTCGCCGAGTATAAGATTCTCCACGATTATTTCGGCAGGGGAGAGAACAACGTCATGAAGCGTCTTAAGGAGCTTAAAAATTCCTGATTGACAACGTTTTTATATAGTGGTAATATAATTTGAATTTTAAATATAGGAGTCTTTAAAATGAGCATTTTAGATCTTGAAGTAATCAAAAAATTTGCACTTACCTGCAATGACGGCTACGAGCAGGGCTGGCATGAGGGCAACGGCGGAAACCTTTCCTACCGCATGACAGCCGAAGAGGTTGAATCTTGCAAGCCTTACTTTACATACGACAGACCCTGGGTCAACCTCGGCGTTCAGGCGGATAACCTCAAAAATGAATATTTCATGGTAACGGGTACAGGCAAGTTCTTCCAGAACGTTAAGAGAGATCCTGCCGCCAATATGTGCATTCTTGAGATCAATGACGCAGGCGACAGCTACAGAATCGTATGGGGTCTTGTAAACGGCGGCGGTCCGACAAGCGAATTTCCGACACATTTCATGAACCACAGCGTTCGTGTTGCGGCAACGGACGGCGCTTGCAGAGTTATCTATCATGCTCATCCTGTAAATATAATTGCGCTTACATTCATTCTCCCGCTTACTTCCGAGGCTTTCTCAAGAGTTCTTTGGGAGAGCATGACCGAGTGTCCGATCGTTTTCCCGAACGGCGTAGGTGTTGTTGAATGGATGATA
>DNGF01000068.1 GCA_003486665.1 Oscillospiraceae bacterium | reverse complement strand
TCATTAAGGAATATTACACTGATTTTTCGGAAACAATATTTTTGAGGTGAATAAAATGATTGAACATGACACGATTAGACTTTTGAGAGAGTGCGATGCCGGAGTTAAAATGGGGATTGCGGCAATTGACGATGTGCTTTCCGATGTCAGCAACGAAAAGTTCCGGGCAAAGCTTACTGATCTGAAGGACGACCATCAGCAGCTTAACGGAGATGTTCAGAAATTGTTGGGTAAGTACCATGACGACGGAAAAAATCCGAACCCCATAATCAAGGGAATGTCGCAAATCAAAACGAATTTTAAAATGGCGGCGGAAAAATCCGATGAAACTATTGCCGATCTCATGACCGACGGCTGCAATATGGGCGTTAAGTCGCTCAGCAGATATCTTAATCAGTATAAGGCGGCAGATGAGGAATCGAAGGAATTAGCAAAGCGATTGATCAAGGTTGAAAGCGATTTCGTTGCCGAAATAAGGACGTTTCTTTAACTTAAAATTTATCGTATAAAAATTAACGGACACCGTACTTCCTGAGATAGTGCGATGTCCGTTATTTATTGATGAATGATATTTGCGGTAGTGTTTGGATCAAAGAGATGAATCCTGTCGGTAAGTACACCGAGTTCGATTGTTTCGTTTGTCACTGAGTCGGCACCGACGCGTGCGGTAAGCTTTTGTCCCGAATAATCGAGGTATAAATAGCTTTCACTGCCCATAAGCTCGCTGACCTCCAGCTTTGCTGTGAGGACCTTGTCGGGATTTTTCGCCATGAAATCCGAATTGATCGTTACATCCTCAGGTCGGATACCGAGCTTGAGAGGCTTGCTGTTGTATTCGACAAGCTCCTTTCGGCTGCCGAAATTATCCGTTATATCAATCTCGTTGTTTGAAAGAGAAAGAATTACTCTGTTATCTTTTATTTTTACCGTTGCATCGAGAAAATTCATCTGCGGAGATCCGATAAATCCGGCAACAAACATATTATGCGGATATTTATATAGATTCTGCGGAGAATCAACCTGCTGAATTACTCCGTCCTTCATGACAACGATTCTGTCGCCCATTGTCATTGCTTCGGTCTGGTCGTGGGTAACGTAAATAAACGTTGTGCCGAGCCGCTGATGAAGCTTTTTGATTTCTGTTCTCATGTTTGTTCTCAGCTTTGCATCGAGGTTTGAAAGCGGCTCATCAAGCAGAAATACGGAAGGGGAGCGCACCATGGCTCTGCCGAGTGCGACTCTTTGCCGCTGCCCGCCTGAGAGCGCCCTGGGCTTTCTTTTTAAGAGATGCTCAATGTCAAGAATCTTCGCCGCCTCGCGAACGCGTTTGTCGATTTCGTCTTTCGGCACCTTTCTCAATTCAAGTCCGAATGCCATGTTCTTGTAAACCGTCATATGAGGGTAGAGAGCGTAGCTCTGGAAAACCATTGCAATATCCCTGTCCTTGGGAGCAACATCGTTTACGATTCGGTCGCCGATCTTCAATTCACCTTTTGTAATGTCCTCAAGTCCGGCAATCATTCTCAGCGTTGTTGATTTTCCGCAGCCGGACGGACCGACAAGAATAATAAATTCCTTGTCGGCGATTTCAAGATTAAAATCATTGACTGCCGTTGTGCCGTCATCAAATATTTTATATATATTTTTCAAACTGATACTTGACATATTTTATCCTTTCACGGCTCCTGCAACGATGCCTTTAATAATATATTTTTGACAAGAGAGATAAAAGACGACTATCGGAATTATTGAAAGTACAAGCATTGCCATCATTGCACCCATATCGACCGAACCGTAGCCGCCGCGAAGATACTGAACGGCAATCGGAATCGTTTTGTATTCGCTTCCGATCAGCAGATAGGGGAGGAGGTAATCGTTCCAGATCCACATAGCGTCAAGAATTGCAACGGTTATTGCCGTCGGCTTCATTATTGGAAATACAACGTAAAAAAATGTTTGCAAAGGACTGCAGCCGTCTATCATAGCCGCTTCTTCGATCTCCGTCGGTACGGATTTCACAAAGCCGCTGAACATAAACACAGCCAGTCCCGCTCCGAAGCCGAGGTAGACTATTATAAGACCCCACGGATTATCAAGTCCGAGATCGGCAACGGTTTTTGTCATAGTGAACATTACCATCTGAAACGGAACGATCATTGAAAACACAAAAACATAGTAAAGCGCTTTTGTAAATTTATTCTTTACACGGACAATGTACCATGCCGTCATGGAAGTGAATAACACAATTGCCGCTACGGAAAAGACCGTTATAAAAAGCGACCAGCCGAATGCGGCGGGGAAGCCGGTTTTTTCAATTCCGCCGATGTAGTTTTCAATGCCGGAAAAGGTTTCCGCATTCGGAAGCGCAAACGGACTGTCGCTTATATAAAGCTTGCTTTTGAACGAATTGTAGAGAACAATAATTATCGGAGCGAGAAATGCTGCGCCTGCCGCTATAAGCAGAATATAAAGAAATACTCTTCCGGCTTTTTTTGCGGTTATCCCATTCATTGCTCCACCTCTTTATTTCTTGTGTAAATAAGCTGGGCAAATGAAATTGCCGCAACGATTATGAAAAAAATTACTGCCTTTGCCTGACCGACGCCCTCCCAGCCGATTTTGCCGTAAAATGTGTTGTAGATATCCAGGGCAAGCATGGCTGTCTGCTTGGAGGGCGCACCTGCGGTTAAGGCAAGGTTCTGGTCGAAAAGCTTAAACGAATTCGTTATTGTAAGGAAAAGACAGATCGTAATTGACGGCATTACAAGGGGTAATGTGACGTGCCTGAGCGTTTGCCTGCGGTTTGCACCGTCTACCTTTGACGCGTCCTGGAGGTCGGAGGGAATGTTCTGTATTCCGGCAATGTATATTATCATCATGTAGCCGATTAGCTGCCAGTTCATCATTAAAACAAGTCCCCAGAATCCGTATTTTGCATCATAGGTTATCGTTACTCCGAAATTTTGCAGCACGCCGTTGATTATGAGCTGCCAGATATAGCCGAGAACGATTCCGCCTATTAGGTTTGGCATGAAAAATACCGTTCGGAACAGGTTCGTTCCCTTGAATCCTTTTGTCAGGAGGACGGCAAGCGCAAAGGAAATGATGTTGATCGTGATCACGGATACCACGGTGAATTTTACCGTGAACCAAAGCGCGTTTAAAAAATCCTTATTCGAAAACGCTCGGATATAATTCGAAAATGCAACCCATTTTGCGTCAAGGACAGTTGTGAATTCCGTGAATGAAAGTCCGAGGCCGAGGATAAAAGGCACGGCAAAAACTATTGTAAAAGCCGCAAGAGTCGGTAAAACAAATACCGGAAACCATTTTTTCAGTGCCATGTTATCCTCCTTCCGTTATGATCGAGTTGCTTTCCAACTCTCAACCGTTGTTTTCTTTACATCGTCAAATGTTTTTGAACCCTGGACATATTCAAGCAGTGCGTTGCCGACATC
>DNGF01000063.1:2613-5652 GCA_003486665.1 Oscillospiraceae bacterium | reverse complement strand
GTTGGTGTCCTGATACTCGTCAACGAGAATGTATTTAAACTTATTCTGATAGTAATTTCTGACCTCTTCATTATTCTGCAAAAGCTCTACGGTTCTGAAAATCATATCATCAAAGTCCATTGCATCGGCATTCTTGAGAAGCTTCTGATAGCACTTGTACGCCTCGCCTATTGCCTTTAAGCGGACATCGCCGCCGGCTTGAGCTATGTATTCATCGGGATTTATGAGCTGATCCTTGGCACGGCTGACCTCTTTGAGAATGGTCTTGTGCGAAAGCATTTTGTCGTTGATATCAAGGAGCCTTTGCGCCTCCTTCATAACGCGCTTTGAATCGTCCGTATCGTAAATCGTAAATCGGTTCGTGTAGCCTATCTGATCGCCGTAACGTCTGAGAATTCTTGCACAGCATGAGTGAAATGTACTCGCCCAGATATCGTTTGCGGCATCGCCGAGCTTGGCGGCAAGTCTGCCCTTAAGCTCCGATGCAGCCTTGTTTGTGAATGTAATGGCAAGTATCTCCCACGGAGCCGGAGCGTTGACCGTCAGAAGATCGTAAACGTCGAACAGATCTGTATTCGGATCGTCAAGATACCGCTTCATGATCTCAACATCGTTCTCGGTCGGCTCAAACTCGGAATAGTCCGAATTATAGGCATTGCCGTATTTGATAAGATTGGCGATTCTGTTTACAAGAACCGTTGTTTTTCCGCTGCCCGCACCTGCAAGAAGCAGCAAGGGGCCATTTACTGCATAGATAGCCTCTTGCTGCCTGTCGTTCATTCTTTCAAAATCTTTTGCAATTATACGGCGGCGAAGTTCTAAAAATTCGTCTTTAAGCATAATTCTATTTCCTTTAGATTGAAATTATGTTTGCCATCTTGTAAAGATCCATGTCAATGTGCTTCTTCATGTTGAGAGCCTCGAAGATGTCGTAATCAACGATCTGATCCTTCTGCATTGCAACGACACGGTTGCCGATGCCATCCATAAGAAGCTCAACGGCTCTGTAGCCCATCTGGCTTGCTACAACACGATCTCTTACTGTCGGTGAGCCGCCGCGCTGAACGTGCGCGAGAACCATTGCTCTCGATTCAACTCCGGTTTCTTCCTCGATAGCCTTTGCAAGCTCATCAACGGTCATATTTCCGTCAGCCGTTACACCCTCGGCAACGATAACAAGGAAATGCTTCTTGCCTGTCTTCTGCGTACGGCGGATTCTGTCAAAAACATCTCTCTTGAGGTCAAACTCAACCTCAGGGATAAGAATAGCTGTTGCACCGACTGCAATACCTGCGTTAAGAGCAAGATAGCCTGCACGTCTGCCCATAACCTCAATAACGGAACAGCGGTCATGAGAAGCAGATGTATCACGGATTCTGTCTACCATCTCCATAATGGTGTTAAGGCAGGTGTCATAGCCGATCGTATAGTCGCAGCAGGCAATATCGTTATCAATCGTTCCGGGAACGCCTATGCAGGGAATTCCGCGCTCGGAAAGATCCCTTGCGCCTCTGAACGAACCGTCACCGCCGATAACAACAATGCCCTCGATTCCGTATGCGTGGCATATCTCAATAGCCTTCTGCATACCTTCCTCGGTTGCGAACTCTTTGCTTCTTGCAGAGTGGAGCATCGTGCCGCCTCTGTGAATAATATCGCAAACGGTGCGGATCTCCATCGGGATAAGAGCGCCTTCCATAAGGCCCTTATATCCGCGGTCAATGCCGTAAACCTTAATGTGATTCTCACACGCTGTACGAACAACTGCGCGAACCGCAGCATTCATTCCCGGTGCATCTCCGCCGCTTGTCAAAACTCCGATTGTCTTCATTATAACTTCCTCCTAAGGATTCTCTAAAAAATTCTATAAAATCATACACCTAATTAAAAAAAATGTCAAATAAAACAGAAAAATATTTACTGAAAAACTACATTTTCTTCGCCGAGAACTCGTTTAAGCTCCTTCAAAAGCGGTTCATTAACGTCAACACTGCGCTCAAACGGCTGATGAACATATTTTCCCGTGTCGGCAAAGTAGTAATAAAGCGGAACTCTGCCGTCAAAAATTGCCAGAAGCTTTTCAGCCTGTAACTGCTCCGTTGTACCCTCTCGCGGAAATTTAAGGAACAGTCCGCTGCGCTTTTTCTTTGCCGGCTGCGTTTCGGAAATCGAGGATCCGCTCTGCTTTGCGGCATATTTTTCAGCCGCCTCCGCCGTATAGATATGCTCACAAATGAGCTTGGACGGTTCCTCGTCACGCATATCGAGTCTGCCGTAAAATACAAGCACCTTGCCCTCTTCAAGCATCATTGCATTTTCCATCAGAATCTTCGGGAACACGATCACTTCGATCGAACCCGATGTGTCCTCGACATTTACAAATGCCATTGTCGTGTCGCTCTTTGTAATTTTTTTCTTCACATCGGTTATTATACCCATTATTTTGGTTCTTTCTCCATCCTTATGTGAAGATTGAACGCTGTCGCCGCTGTTCGCAAGCTCGGCTATTCTAACACATCCGAGAGAAGCCGAAAGCTCGGCGCGGTCAGCCATCGGATGACCCGAAAGATACAGTCCCGTTGTTGATTTTTCCATTGCGAGAAGCTCGCTTTGCGGGAATTCGTCAAAGAATTTCAAAGCCGATTCCGAATGCGACTCTCCGCCGACAGAATCAAACAAGCCGATCTGACCCTCAACGTTTCTGCGTTTTTTTGAATCAAGCTCGTCAATTATCTCGTTCATTGCCATCAGCATTTGACGGCGGTTTGCACCCAGTCCGTCAAGAGCGCCGCTTTTTATAAGGCTTTCGACCGCTCTTTTGTTGAAATCGGCACCGTGCATTCTTGAGCAGAAATTATAAAATGATGTAAATTCCCCTGCACGTCTTTCCGAAATAATATTTTTAATAAAGCTTCTGCCGAGATTCTTAATCGCCAACAGTCCGAAGCGGATATTTCCGTCCGATACGGTGAAGTTGTCATTACTCTCATTAACGTTCGGCGGCAATATTTTAATACCTATCCTGTTACATTCATCAGT
>DNGF01000063.1:0-2561 GCA_003486665.1 Oscillospiraceae bacterium | reverse complement strand
CCTTGTCCGAATTGTCAAGAACGCTTGAAAGAAGCGCCGCCATAAATTCGCACGGATAGTGACATTTGAGATAAGCGGTCTGATAAGCAACGTAGGCATATGCCGTTGCGTGCGACTTGTTAAAAGCGTAGGAAGCGAATGCTGACATATCATCAAAAATATCGTTGGCAACCTCGGCGGGTATTCCCCTTTTTACACAGCCGTCACATTCAACCGTTCCGTCTTCGCGCACCATGCCGTAGATAAAGTTTTTACGTTCCTTTTCCATTACGTCGTGCTTTTTCTTGGACATCGCACGGCGAACAATATCGGCTCTGCCGTAGGAATAGCCTGCAAGCGAACGAAATATCTGCATGACCTGCTCCTGATAGATCATACAGCCGTAGGTCACGTCAAGAATATCACGGAGCTTTTCAGTCTTGTAAACCGTCTTTTCGGGGTGATGTCTGTTTTCGATATATGTGTTTATCGAGTCCATCGGACCGGGACGGTAAAGTGAAATAACTGCGATCAGATCCTCAATATCAACGGGTTTAAGTCCGACAAGCACGCTCTTCATGCCTGCCGATTCAAACTGGAACACACCCTCGGTCTGACCCGATGCCATCATCTCATAGGTTGCTTTATCCTTAATATCAATATTGTTAATATCAAAATCCCTGTTTTTCGACTTAATCATTTTGACTGCGTCATTGATAACGGTCAGTGTTCTCAGTCCGAGGAAGTCCATTTTGAGAAGTCCCAGCTCCTCAAGAGTTGTCATCGTGTACTGCGTAACGGGCGAATCGTCATTAAGCGCAAGCGGAACATAGCTTGCAACGGGATCTCTTGTAATTACCACTCCCGCCGCATGGGTCGAGGTGTGCCTCGGCATACCCTCAACCTTCATGGACCGATCAATAAGGTTCTTTATTTCATCGCCGCTTTCGTACAGCGCACGGAATTCGGGCGATTTCTTGAGCGCCTTTTGAATTGTAATATTCAGCTCTCTGGGAACCTGCTTGGAAACATTGTCAACAACGTTGTACGGAATTCCCATTGCCCTGCCAACGTCACGAATCGCCGCTCTTGCCGCAAGCGTTCCGAAGGTTACGATCTGAGCGACATGATCCGCTCCGTATTTTTCAATAACGTAGTCTATTACCTCTCCCCTGCGTTCATAGCAAAAATCAACGTCAAAATCGGGCATACTGACGCGTTCGGGATTAAGGAACCGTTCAAAAAGAAGATTGTATTTCATCGGGTCAATTCCCGTTATACCGATGCAATAGGCGGCTATACTGCCTGCGCCCGAACCTCTGCCCGGACCTACGGGAATACCCTTGGACTTTGCATATCTGATAAAATCATGGACTATCAGGAAATAATCGACATAGCCCATTTTATTGATAACGTCAAGCTCGTAGTTGAGCGTGTCGAAATACTCCTTCGGCGGATTTTCGCCGTAATTTCTATACATTCCGGCATAGCACTGCTCTTTAAACCAATCAAAATGATCCCTGCCGTCGGGAACCTCAAAATGAGGGAGCTTCGTGTTGCCGAATTCAAAGTCATAATTGCATTGGTCTGCTATGATCCGAGTGTTTTCTATCGCCTGAGGAACATGAGAGAAAAGCTCATACATCTCCTCTTCGCTTTTCAGATAGAACTCATCGCTGTCAAATTCAAGCCCGTTCCCCTGACCCAGTGTCGTATTGGTCGCAATGCAGATAAGAACCTGCTGAATCTTGCTGTCCTCCTTGCGGACATAGTGCGTATCGTTTGTTGCGACAAGCGGAATTCCCGTTTCCTTTGAAAGCTTAATGAGCATCGGCTCGATCTGTTTCTGCTCGCGGATTCCGTGATTCTGTAATTCAAGATAAAAATTGCCCTGTCCGAAAACATCATTGTACCAAAGAGCCTTTTCCTTTGCTCTCTCGTAATCATCAGCCATCAGCGCCCTCGGAATTTCACCTGCAAGGCAGGCGGAAAGAGCAATTATACCCTCATGGTACTGCTCCAAAAGCTCACGGTCGATTCTCGGCTTTGTGTAAAAGCCCTCGGTCCATGACTTTGAAACCATTGCAATGAGGTTCTGATATCCTGTCGCGTTCTTGCAAAGCAGAACAAGGTGATACCTCTCACTGTCAAGAGCGTGAACCTTGTCTTTTCTGCCTCTTGAAGCAAGGTAACATTCACATCCGATAATCGGCTTGATTCCCCTTGCTTTTGCTTTTTTATAAAAATCAACGGCGCCGTACATAACACCGTGATCGGTAATTGCAATCGAATCCATGCCCAGCTCAACCGCACGGTCAAGCAGATCGTCAAGACGGCACGCACCGTCAAGCAGGCTGTATTCGGTATGTAGATGAAGATGTGTGAAGCTCAACGCGCCGCCTCCTTTATTTATTAACTGTTAACAAGCTGAGCAGTTTATTCAGCCCCCTTGAAGCAAGGGGAGCCAAGATTGTTTTCCGCTGACTTTTAAAATATAATTATAAGATTTATGTTACTGTTCAGCCTCCCCTTGTATGATTCAAGGGGAGGTGTCGCATGAGCGACGGAGGGGATAAAGATTA
>DNGF01000006.1:2165-9664 GCA_003486665.1 Oscillospiraceae bacterium | reverse complement strand
AATAGGTCGAGGGCTTGACCATAGCTTTGGTTCAAACTATTACAATTCCCAATTCCTTACTTCTTCATTCTTTGTTCAGTTTTGAGGGTGTGAATCCTGAAAGATCGCTTTTGGCGGTCTTTTTTATTTGCTTTATTTTTGGCAGTGATTGGAATATCACTGCCTTTTTATTTATAAAATTTCTTTATTATTAGCTTGCAATTTTGAAAAATATGTTTGTATCCCTATTTGCGATTAATCTTTTTTGCCATATTATTATTTGTTTACTTTGCATTAACTTTAACGCTGTTCTTGACAGCAAAGAAAAAATCAAATATAATTAAATAAAAGAAGTAGTTTTTGATGTTTTAAACAACAATTATTATTTAATCTATCTTAATATTTATAGATTGCATAATATTTTAGTATATTATAGTTTTTTGTTTGAAATTTGTGCTTCTTGGAAATATGCTAAGGACGAAATGTCATTTGTATTGTGTGTTATATTTAGGGAGAATTGTGCGATGCGGAAAACGAAACGAAAGGGAAATTTCCTTTTTTGCTTGCTTCTAAATATTTTGTTGAATCCTGAGGGCTTTATTCCGGCAGTCATTTTTCTTGTACTCCATTTTATTTTAGGATGGTCAATTTGGTTTGCTGTTGCAGCAATGGGAATATGGCTGATTTGGATTACCGTACGGATGTGTGTAATAGGCTGGGCGGCGCGCTGTTCAAATATACCCGATCCGCCTAAGGAGAACAAAAATCCGTATTCTGCGGGCAGAAATCAAAAAAATCAGGAATTTTCCGATTGATCGGAACCTATAGATTAATACAGATGTGAAAGGAGTCAATTACCATGGGACTTATTAAAGCAGGAGCAGGAGCGGTCGGAGGAGTACTTGCGGATCAGTGGAAGGAATTTTTCTACTGCGAAGCACTTCCGAACGATGTAATGATGAGAAAGGGCGAGAAGCGCACAAGCGGACGCTCTTCAAACACAAGAGGAAGCGACAACATAATTTCAAACGGTTCGGGAATTGCCGTTGCAGACGGTCAGTGTATGATCATTGTTGAGCAGGGCAAGATTGTTGAGGTTTGCGCCGAACCCGGTCAGTTTACATATGATACCTCGACAGAGCCGAGCATTTTCTCCGGAAACCTCGGCGACAGCATCAAGGAAACGTTTAAGACGATCGGCAAGCGTTTCACTTTCGGCGGCGATACAGCCAAGGATCAGCGTGTTTATTATTTCAACACCAAGGAATTGATCGACAACAAGTTCGGTACACCGAATCCGATTCCTTTCCGTGTTGTTGATTCAAAGATCGGATTGGATATAGACGTTTCGGTTCGCTGTTCGGGCGTATATTCCTATAAAATTGCCGATCCCTTGCTCTTCTACACCAATGTTTGCGGTAATGTTGAGCAGGAATACAGCCGTGATGAGCTTGACGGACAGCTTAAGACCGAATTTATCAGCGCATTGCAGCCGGCATTCGGCAAACTTTCGGATATGGAGCTTCGTCCGAACCAGATCGTTTCGCATAACACAGATCTCGAAAATGCGATGAACGCGGCTCTTTCGGCTAAGTGGGGCGAGCTTCGCGGACTCAAGGTAGTCAGCATAGCGCTTGGATCGGTAACGCTTCCGGACGATGACGCAGAGATGATCAAGCAGGCACAGCGCACGGCAATTATGAAAGATCCGACGATGGCGGCGGCAACGCTTGTCGGCGCACAGGCAGACGCAATGAAAGCGGCGGCATCAAACGAGGCGGGAGCAATGACCGGCTTTATGGGCATGGGAATGGCAATGAATGCAGGCGGCGGAATGAACGCACAGAACCTGTTCGCAATGGGACAGCAACAGCAGGCAGCTCAACCTCAGGCACAGCCGACCCCGACAGCCGACAGTTGGAAATGCTCATGCGGAGCGACGGTGACGGGCAATTTCTGCTCAGAATGCGGCTCACCGAAGCCGGCCGCGGATGATGGCTGGACGTGTGCGTGCGGCACGATAAACAAGGGCAAATTCTGTTCGAACTGCGGAGCGAAGAAGCCTGAGGGCGCACCGCTCTATCGCTGTGACAAGTGCGGCTGGGAGCCTGAGAATCCGCATAATCCCCCGAAATTCTGCCCCGAATGCGGCGATCCGTTTAATGATAACGATAAGATATAAACTCTGAAAGGAGAATAAGCCTTGAGCGTATTGCAGGAATATAAATGTCCCTGTTGCGGCGGTGCTATCGAATTTGACAGTAAAAGTCAGAAGATGAAATGTCCGTTTTGTGACACGGAATTTGATGTTGAAACACTCAAAAGCTATGACGAGAGTCTGAAAAATGACTCAGAGGACAGCATGGAGTGGGAAACCTCGGCAGGTGCTGAGTGGCAGAGCGGAGAAGCGGACGGCTTGAAAAGCTATGTCTGTAAATCCTGCGGCGGTGAAATTATAGGAGATGAAACAACGGCGGCAACATCCTGTCCGTTTTGCGGAAATCCTGTTGTAATGATGGGTCAGCTTTCCGGTGCGCTGAAACCGGATATTGTGATTCCGTTTAAGCTCGATAAGAAAGCCGCAAAGGAGGGACTTCAGAAGCACCTGACCGGCAAACGTCTTTTGCCCAAGGTGTTTAAAAATCAGAATCACCTTGATGAAATTAAAGGTATCTATGTTCCTTTTTGGCTTTTTGATGCGGACGCAGACGCGAGGGTGCGCTACCGCGCGACTTCCGTAAGAATGTGGGAGGACGATGAATACAATTATACAGAAACAAGCTACTTTGATGTACACAGAGCAGGAAGCGTCGGCTTTGAAAATGTTCCTGTTGACGGTTCATCAAAGATGCCCGATGATTTAATGGAATCCATTGAGCCGTTCAATATAAGCGAAGCGGTGGATTTTCAGACGGCTTATCTTGCAGGCTATCTTGCCGATAAGTATGACGTTACAGCTGAAGAAAGCGTTGACAGAGCGAATGAGCGAATCAAGCGTTCGACCGAGGAAGTGTTTGCTTCAACCGTTAAGGGATATGACACGATTGCAACAGAGAATTCAAACATTAATCTTCGTAACGGCAAGGCAAAATACGCACTTTATCCGGTATGGATCCTTAATACGACATGGAAGGATCAGAAATTTACCTTTGCCATGAACGGACAGACAGGAAAGTTTGTAGGAAATCTTCCCGTTGATAAGGCGGCAGCGGCAAAGTGGTTTGCAGGGCTTGCGGTAGGAATAAGCGCATTGACGTATGTTATACCGATCATCTTACGCTTGCTGGGAATAATGTGAGGAGGATTTGGATTATGAGTAAAAAAATAATATCGGTTCTTTTCGCAATTGTTCTTTGCTTTTGTATGATTATTCCTGCATTTGCCGTTGAGGATGTTACAGACGGTATTGAGTCGGCAACCTCCGGTATAGGCTTTGCGGATGAATACAGCCGCGTGCTTGATTATGCAGGTGTGCTTCCTCAGGAAGAGGACGATAAGCTTGTTGAAAAGTTTGACGAAGTTGCGAACCGACAAAAGATTGACATGATAATCTGCTTTACAAACGGTCTTGACGGTATGTCAACCGACGAGTATGCAAAGGATCTTTATCTGAAAAACAATTACGGTTACGGCGAGAACAAGGACGGCGTAATGCTTCTTGTCAGCTTTGAAGACCGTGATTGGTACATTCTGACAAAGGGATATGCAAAGCAGGCGATTACCGAGTCGGGTATTCAGTATATAGGAAATCAGATCAAGGACGATCTTGCAAACAAGAACTACTATGCCGCAGGTGAGTATTTTGCTCAGCTTTGCGATGAGCTGATAACCGACGCGAAGAACGGAAATGCTTACAATGAGAATTTCGGAGCGCTGGACGATGAAAACACAGGCTCTGTGACGCCTCCGCCGATGTGGATTCTTATTTCAATCGGTGTTGGAATTGTCATTGCACTGATCGTTGTCGGAATAATGAAAGGAAAGCTTAAGACCGTAAGAATGCAGGCTTCTGCTAACAATTATCTCAAGGACGGAAGTCTTAATATTACGGAAAGTCAGGATATTTTCCTTTACAGCAGCGTAAGTAAAACCGAGAAACCGAAGAATGACGATAACAACAGCTCAAATGATTCGTCGGATGATTCTTTCGGCGGTGGCGGCGGAAAATTCTGATTGATATAGCTTGAAACCTATTGATTGCAGGAAGACATCAAGTACATAATAATTACGGGGACTTGTTTCGGCAAATCCCCGTTTTTTAATGCTTATTCAAGTGCCTTTCGCAATTCTTTGAGCGCCTTTTTTTCAATGCGGGAAACGTATGAACGTGAAATGTTGAGCTTCTTTGAAACCTCAAGCTGCGTCATAGATTTTCTCCCGTCAAGTCCGTATCTCATTATGATAATGCTCTTTTCTCTCGGATCTTTGATTTTTTCGACCTCCTTGGAGAGCTTTTGAAGCATTGTAATCTTATAAATATCTTCGACTATTTCATCCTCGGTGGAGATAATGTCCATGAGCGTCAGCGGATTGCCCTCGCTGTCGGTATCTATCGGCTCATTGACGGAAATGTCCTGAGCTGTTTTTTTCTGCGCTCTAAACTGCATTAGAATTTCATTTTCAATACATCTTGCCGCATAGGTGGCAAGACGAGTCCCTTTATCGGGGTCAAATGTATTTATTGCCTTGATCAGCCCGATCGTACCGATTGAAATAAGGTCATCCTGTTGGACGTTGCTTGAATAGTATTTCTTTATAATATGTGCAACCAAGCGAAGATTGTGTTCTATAAGCTCATTTTTGGCGTTTATGTCACCGTTTTTCATGGCATAAAGACATTCACGCTCTCTTTTCGCGGAAAGGGGAGGAGGAAACGATCCTGTTCCGGAAAGATGAAGCGCAAAGAAGAAAAGATTGGATAAAGTTCGCATAAGCAGTTCAGCTATCATTAAAATCACCGTCCGTAATAAACTATATGCCTCGGAGATATAATTGATAACGCATTATGTTGTAGATTTATATAAATTTCTCAACACTCTATTGTTTAAATTGTAAAAATAAGGTGAGATGTGTGTTTATATAGTTGACTTTTACCAAAAGAAAAAGTATAATATTATCGTATATAAGTGTGGGGTTATCTGCACTTTGTATAGCACTAATTTTTGGGAGGAATATTAATGGCGAAAAGCAGACGTATTCTCAGCGCTTTGCTGGCTATCCTTATGGTTCTTACAATAGTTCCTGCGGGATTGATCGGCACAGCCGGTGCTGTTTCGGATGATGAACTCAGCACCTCGTCGATTGAGCTTAGTCAGAGCTTCCTTGAGAGGCCTGAGATCACAATCAGCTCAACGGCAGTCATTCGTACAGCCGCCGCAGCAAATTCACAGGCTGCCGGCACCACCATTGTCAAAGCCACGGCTTCGGGCTTGCCCGAACTCAGCGGAACAAGGGCAGCGGCTTTCTATGCCGGTGAAACTCCGCAGGATCCGATGGTAGTTTTCACAACCAATAAGGCTTTGAAAGCAAACCCGACAATCACTTGCTCAAATGCAAGCCTTAGCTTTACAGCGGCTTCGGCAGGTGCTTATGCAGACGGTGTTTACACCTATTCATGGAAGGTTGCAGGTTCCAATATTTCGGCAAAGCAGCTTAACTTTGAGGTAGGTTATACATATGAATACACCGATGTAAACGGCAAGGTTGTAACAAAGACCTACACTGCTTATGCGACAAGTGCGGTTGAGAATGTTGCTCAGCCCGGCGGTATATATGCTTATAGATACCGTTCTAAATCAGCCGATCATGGATTCTTCTGCGACAGAAAAGAGAAAGCAGAGTATATTGCCCGTATTGTCGGTGCAAATACTTTCGGAACTTTTGCAGATAATACCCAGACAGGCTGGGATCGTGGTTATTGGGATTTTAATAATAAAGCATTTGTGAAGGTTGACGGTACCGCAAGCGGCTATGGTCAAATTCATTTTGACGGCAAGAACGACAACGGAACGCAGTACACCGATACATCCAATGACTTTAACCGTCCGGTAACTGTTGCATATGTTGATAGAAGTATGGTTGCTTTGAGCAATTATAATCTCAGATTTACAATCACTGATATGCTTGAAAGAACCGACGACTACAGTGATTACGGACTTAAGGTATTTAAGCTTGTACCCGGTGCAGTTAGCTTTGACGGAAATACTCCCGATAACAACAGCGCAAATGAACAGCTTGTTCCCGTTAAGCCTGCAGAGTATAACGAATCCACCAAGGAATACGATACTGTTGCCGGCGGAACGATCACAATTCCGTTCGCAGGTACAACCTACGAAAAGAGTGCAACAACCCTTGATAATGGTAATAAGAGTGTGGATTACACTGTTATTTGTTCGTTTGGTGCAACATATAATCATATTACAAGAGCTTCTTCTGCAATTAACCTTAACATCGTTACATACGATAAATCCAGCCTTCGTTCGGAGATTCAGGATCTTTACAGACTTTATGCTCCGACAAAGCTTATGGCTTCCGAATCAGAGATAGGCAACAGCCCGAACTCATGGTTCTATTCCGAGGGTTGGGATCAGTATCTCGCAGCAATGAAGAATGCTCAGTACGTTCTCAATGATCCCGATACGGATCAGCAGAAAATCGACGCAGCAACGGCAGCGTTGAAGTCTGCAGTTGCTGCTCTCAAGGTTGCTACAGCCGACTACACAGAGGCTAATGTTGTTAAGGAGCAGGTTAAGGCTATTGATTCCGCACTCTATACAGACGAGTCATGGTCAAGAGTACAGACCGCTGTTGCCAATATCAAGGACGGCATCAGCATTTTCTGCCAGACATATCTTGATTCTCTTGTGCAGGATGTTCGTGATGCAATAGCAAAGCTCCAGAAGAACCCGGCTGATTACACCGAGGTTAACGACATGGTAACGATCTATGAGGGTCTTAATCCCGATCATTACACAGCAGAATCGTGGAAGGTACTCAGAGATGCTGTAAACGCGGTTGATTATACTCTCACAATCGACAAGCAGGGTCTTGTTGATTCTTATGCAAGAAGCATTGATGACGCTATCAAAAACCTCATTCTTGCTCCGGCAGATTATACTGAGGTCAACAAGCAGGTTGAGCGTTATAACGAGGTTCTTCCTGAGAAGGATTATTACACCGATCTTTCATGGAGAGCTGTTCAGGCTTCCTACAACGCAATAGAGTGGGATAAGAACTGGCAGCAGCAGGAGGACGTTGACGATATGGCAACAAACCTCCAGAGAGCGCTTAACAACCTTAAGTATAAGGACGCGGATCTCACTGCTCTTGAAGCAGCTATCAAGTCGGCAAATGCCGAGAAGCAGGGTTGGTACACACCCGATTCATGGGCTCCGTTCGCTGAGGCTCTTGCAGCAGCAAAGGCAGCGGCTGACGCTACACCGGCTTACAATATTAAGCAGCAGGATACAATTAACTCTCTTACAGATGCACTCATCCAGGCTCAGAAGGGTCTTGTTCCT
>DNGF01000006.1:0-2142 GCA_003486665.1 Oscillospiraceae bacterium | reverse complement strand
GGTGACTATACAAAGGTATATGATGCCATTGATTCCACTAACGAGCTTGATGAAAGCAGATACACTGCGGATTCATGGCAGAATCTCCAGGATGTTATCAATTCGGTTGAGTACAATCTCCCTGCTAAGGAGCAGTCAAAAATTGACGGCTTCGCAGACGCTATCAATGAGGCTATAAAGGCTCTTAGGGAAAAGGGTGCCGACTACACAGCAGTTAAAGCAATCATTGAAGAGTGGAATAAGATGGATAAGACGCTTTACACAGACGCGTCCGTTCTCAATGTCGCAAATGCAGTTAATTCGGTTGACTGGAATCTTCCTATCAGCAAACAGGCTACGGTTGACGGTTATGTAACTACGATCCGTGATGCTATGAATAAGCTTCAGTATAAGCCGGCAGATTATTCTGCTGTTAACGCCGCAATGGAGAAGGTTGAAGAGGCTAAGAGAATTCAGGCAGCTTTCGCAACCGCACATAACGGATATTCATATTACACCAAGGATTCCTATGACGCTCTCCTTGCAACAACAAACTACGACAGAAATCTTGATATCAGATATCAGTCAACTGTTGACGGCTTTGCAACGGCAATCAACAACGCATTGCTGAATCTTAAGCCCAACAAAGCTGACTACTCGGCAGTAAACGCAGCATTGGCAAAGATTCCGGCTGATTTTGAAAACGATGTTTACACCGATGAAACAGCGGCTGAGGTTTTGGCGGCTAAGCTTGCCATTGACGAAACCCTCACAACAAAGGATCAGGCAACTGTTGACGGCTATGCAAAGGATCTTGAAGATGCAATCGCAGGCCTTAAGTATAAGAGTGCGGATTACACCAGAGTTGAGGCTGAAAAGGCTCTCATTCCGTCAGATCTCACCCCGTACACAAAGTCCTCTGTTGAAAATCTCCAAAAGGTTCTTGATAGTGTAAACTACAATCTTGATATCAACCATCAGTCCCAGGTTGATGCTTATGCAGACGCAATCAAGGAAGCAAGATTAGCTCTTGAGCTTGACCTTGCCGACTACACCAAGGTTAATGCCTCTAAGAAGGCAGCCGAGGAAGCTATTAAGGATACAAACTACACTGATGAAAGTATTCAGGCAGTTAAGGACGCTATTGCTAAGATCGTTGAGGGACTTCCGAAGGCTCAGCAGGCTACAGTAGACGGATTTGCTACAGCTATTGATGATGCTGTTTCACGTCTTACAGATAAGCCGCTTGACCTCACAAGCTATAACAAGGCACTTGAGGGTGTTCCCGCAAAGCTCGAAAACTACACGGATGAATCCGTAAAGCTTTATACAGACGCTCTTGCTGCAGCAGACAGCTATAAGCTTACAAAGAATTCAATCAGAAACCAGACTGAATTTGAAACCCTTGTATCGGCACTTGATGCCGCTATCAAAGGACTTAAACTCAAGGGAGCCGACTACTCGGCAGTCAGAACCGCAAAGACGGCTAAGGACGAACTGTATAAGTCCGGACTTTATAAGGCGGCTTCGCTTACAGCTTATGACGAGCTTATCGCTTCGATCAACTGGAACCTTTCAATCGACAAGCAGGATGTTGTAGACGGTTATGCAAAGTCTATCAACGAGTTCGTATTTGAGTACAAGGATGCTGATTATACAGCACTTGACGAGGCGATCGCTGCCAAGAGAACCGAAATCGCAAAGAATCTCTTCACAGACGATTCCGTTGCAGGCTTCAACTCTCTCGTTAACGGCTTTGACCGTACGCTTACAATCGACAAGCAGAACGTTGTTGACGGCTATACAAACAGTGTAAACAATTATAAGTTCACTTACAAGCCGGCTGATTATACAAAGCTTGACGCACTTATTGCTGAGGTTGATGCTCTTGATTCATCACTCTATACAAACTATGATGAAATCTATAACCTTTATATCTTCGACTATGTTCTTTCCTACATCCCGTCCCACAGAGATTACAATATCACTGAGCAGGATAAGGTTGATGAGATGCAGGCTACTCTTCAGAGCTATGTTGATATGCTCATCCTCAAGGATACAAAGGTTGCAAGGTTTGAGCTTAAGAACGGCGCGGCATATAAGGTATCCGGCGGTGTGACCTACATTATCGGACTCAGAACTGGACTTACGGATTCAACTCTT
>DNGF01000007.1:5268-8368 GCA_003486665.1 Oscillospiraceae bacterium | reverse complement strand
TTTTTTGTTTTTTTCTTTAAACAGTTTTTTGAGCAGGCAATGATTAAGTACATGGTATAAATCTCATCGGTGTATTTCTGCCGTTTTCTGTGCTTCGGTTAAGTATTGATTTATTGATGCACACATCTCAATGTGTGTGATGTCGCGTTAACTACACTTTTTATATTTGAAATTATTTATTTCACTGTTAATTGTAACATTTATGTCAATTTTAAAAAAGAGGATTGAATAAAGAACGGAACAATGATATAATTTTTTACGGTGAATTTTGCCGAATTAAGTCATGGAGATGTATTTTTTGCAATGAAAAGGGATTTTATAGGGAAAGCAATTTTTTTGGTGGCATTTGTTGTGATTCTTGTTGTGTCCGTGTATGGATTCAGCGGCAAGATGATGAGCGAAAGACGAGAAAATATGACAAAAACGAGCGAAACGACTGCCGAAAAAACTGACAGTAAGGATGAACAGACAGTTTCGCAAAAACCGACCGAAACAACAAATGCAGAACCGACAGGCAGCAAGGAGCTTCCGAAGGCTACCGATAAGCTTGTTTGTTTTACCTTTGATGACGGACCGTATGCGCCGGTTACAAATAAAATTCTCGACACCTTGGAGAAATATAACGGACGCGCAACCTTTTTTGTTGTGGGTGACAGAGCCGATACATATTCCGACGAGATAGTGAGAGCTTCGAAAATGGGCTGCGAGATAGGCACGCATACATATTCTCATGTTAACCTCAACACGCTTTCCGTTCCCGAAATGCAGAGGGAAATTGAAAAGTCCTGCAAAGCAATATCAAGGTATTCCGGTAAAAAGGTCAAGGTTCTCAGACCGCCCGAAGGTGCGGCAAATGAAACCGTTAAGGCGAATGTGGATATGCCGATGGTGCTTTGGAGCGTTGATTCGCGCGATTGGGATTACAGAAACGCCGACAAGGACTACAAAACCGTTATGGACAATGTCTTTGACGGAAGTATCGTACTTATGCACGACCTTTATCCTGCTACGGCTGACGCTGTTGCAAGACTGATCCCCGAACTTGCAAAGCAGGGATACAAATTTGTAACCTTTTCCGAGCTTATGGAAATCAGGGGAGTGGATGTTGAACCGGGAGAAAAATATTTCAGCGCAACACCGCAGACGCCTGCCGAGGATTGTGACGAAGCGGATGACTGCGATGTATATTAAATCATAAATGGAGGGCAATAAATGAATTTTTTTGACGAACTCTCTGCTTTTGACAGCGAAATATATAATGCCTGCGAAAGTGAACTTGAAAGACAGCAGAACAACATTGAGCTTATTGCGTCCGAGAATATCGTTTCAAAGGCGGTATTGCTTGCCGCAGGAAGCGTTTTGACAAACAAATACGCAGAGGGATATCCGTCCAGGAGATACTACGGCGGCTGTCAGTGTGTTGATGTTGTAGAGGAGATTGCACGAAACAGAGCAAAGAAGCTTTTCGGCGCCGAACACGTTAATGTTCAGCCGCACAGCGGAGCCAACGCAAATCTTGCGGTTTTCTTTGCCTTACTGAATCCCGGCGATACGGTAATGGGTATGAACCTACAGCAGGGCGGACATCTTTCTCACGGCTCTCCGGTTAATATTTCGGGTAAATATTTCAATGTTGTCCCTTACGGCGTTGACGATACAAGCGAAAGAATTGATTACGACGAAATGGAGCGAATCGCTCTTGAATGCAAGCCGAAGCTTATCGTTGTCGGCGCAAGCGCATATTCGAGAATAATTGACTTCCCGCGCTGCCGCGAGATTGCGGACAAGGTCGGAGCTTATCTTATGGTGGATATGGCGCACATTGCAGGTCTTGTCGCCGCAGGCGTTCATCCGTCGCCCGTCCCGTATGCCGATGTTGTGACGACAACAACTCATAAAACTCTCAGAGGTCCGAGGGGCGGAATGATCCTTTGCAGGGAGCAGTTCGCAAAGCAGATAGACAAGGCTGTTTTTCCGGGAACACAGGGCGGACCGCTTATGCACATAATTGCCGCAAAGGCTGTTGCGCTCGGCGAAGCCTTGACGGATGAGTTTAAAGAGTATCAGAAGCAGGTTGTGAAAAATGCCGCGGCGCTTGCCGATGAGCTTATGAAACGTGGGATTGATATTGTTTCCGGCGGAACGGACAACCATCTTATGCTTCTTGATCTCAGAAATAAGGGCATTACGGGTAAGGAGCTTGAACACAGGCTTGACGAGGTTCGTATCACGGCAAATAAAAATACGATTCCGAATGATCCGCAAAGCCCGTTTGTTACAAGCGGATTGAGAATAGGAACGCCTGCCGTTACAACAAGGGGCTTCAAGGAGCCTGAAATGCAGCTTATTGCAGGATGGATAAGCGATATCATTGATGACTTTGACGCAAACAGAGAAAGAGTTTTGAACGAGGTTCAAGCACTCTGTGAGAAATTTCCTCTCTACGCTGATTAATTAAAAAGGGGACTGCCGCAAAATATGTGACAGTCCCTGCTTTTGTTTATTTTGTATATATCTTTAGCTTTTGCTAAATTCTTCCGCTGCCTTTGACAGGGCAGCCTTTTTGTTTTCAATGCGTTCGTTTATCACTTCGTCAAGCAGAAATTCAAGAGTGCGCCGTATTTCTGTTCTGTCAATGCCGAGCGCCATAATGTCGTTGCCGTTGATGTCAAGCTCCGAGGTTTTCAAACAGGCATGGCTCTCTCTCAAATAATCAATCTGCTTCCGTGCTATATAAACTGCCTGAACCTCTTTGTTAAAATATGCAGGATTTTTGCCGTGCGCGTCTGCTTCAATAAGCTTCAGAGTGTTGTCAATATTGTCAATTCCGTATTCGGAGCATAATTTTGCAAGATGAAAACGGTCGCCGTCAGGTCGCTCGTCATGCAGCAGAATAATTGTTGTGATGTGCTTTATCTCGGCGTTGGAGAATCGCAGTCTTCGCAGTATCTTTTCGGCTGTTTCGGCTCCCTTTTGCGGATGACCCTTAAAATGTCCGGTGCCTGCCGAGTCGAGCCTGAACATAGAGGGCTTTTCAATATCATGCAGCAGTGCGGCAACTCTGAGATCCGATTCGGGAGCAATACTTGCCGTGACCTTG
>DNGF01000007.1:0-5230 GCA_003486665.1 Oscillospiraceae bacterium | reverse complement strand
CGGCGTGTGCTGTAAGAATTTATCCTCTGCGGCGAGTTCGGGAATTATCTCAAATATTACACTTTTGTATTTCGCTAATATATTTTCAATGTTGCTTCCGCAGAGCATTTTTATCAGCTCAACGCGGATTCTCTCTTTAGAAATGTTTTGAAGCAGAGAGCGGCTGCTTATAATACTTTGCGAAGTCTGATTGTCGATATCAAAGCCGAGAACCGAAGCAAA
This sequence comes from Oscillospiraceae bacterium, assembly GCA_003486665.1. Lineage (GTDB taxonomy): Bacteria > Bacillota > Clostridia > Oscillospirales > Acutalibacteraceae > CAG-488. The sequence goes on along the minus strand of DNGF01000007.1, from coordinate 5,008 downwards.
TCTTAATGCACGGAGAATTCTTAAAGCATCCTCATTAAAACGCATATCCGGATTTCCGACGCAGCGAATAGTTTTATTTTTGATGTCACTTTGACCGCCGAACGGATCAACAATGCCTGTTTTGGGATTGTATGCCATTGCATTTACCGTGAAATCGCGGCGTGAAAGGTCATCTTCAATTTTTTTGGTAAACGATACGCTTTCCGGGTGGCGGTTGTCGGAGTATTCTCCGTCAACTCTCATGGTCGTTATTTCAACAGGCTCGGAGTCGATCAAGACCGTAACCGTGCCGTGTTTTATCCCCGTTGCAATGGTGCGGAAGCCTTTGAAGACCTCTTTTGTTTCGTCGGGCGTTGCCGAGGTTGTCATGTCCCAATCGTTCGGAGTCCTGCCCATAATCGAGTCGCGCACACAGCCTCCGACAGCATAGGCGGAATATCCACCGCCCTCAAGCAGGGAGATGGCTTTAAGAATTTTTTCGGGACAATTTATACGCATTGTTTTCACTCCTTTGGAAATCGCCGAAATTACGCTGTAAATTTATCGGCGATTACTTTACAATTCTACCATTTTACGATATAATTTTCAATATCAAAACCGAGGTGATAGAATGAATATTCAAATTTACGGCAAGTCAAAGTGCTTTGATACAAAAAAAGCCGAAAGATATTTTAAAGAACGCAGGATAAAGTTTCAATACATTGATCTTGAAAAATACGGCATGAGTGCAGGAGAGTACAGAAACATCAAGGCGGCAATAGGCTCGGTCGATGACCTGATTGACGAAAAATCAAAGGCTTATGAAAAATGCTTTATAAAATATCTTGCGTCCAAGGAAGCGGTCGAAGAAAAGCTTCTGGAAAATCAGACCCTTTTTAAGACGCCGATCGTCAGAAACGGGAAAAAAGCGACAGTGGGTTACAAACCGGAAATTTGGAAAGATTGGGAATAAATCGTTTAAAAATCTTGCATTAATCGCATTAATATGCTATTATACATAAAGAAATTGAACAAAGGAGTTTTTTAAAATGAAAAATACTATTATCGCTTCTATAGTTGCTGTTCTTTGCACGGCGGCAATTTGTGTCACTTATGCCGTTAAATCTCCGGCTGATAAGAAGGAGGTATCCTCGGTTGCAGCGGACACAACATATATGACAGAGTCCGAGGCTGCGGAGTATATCGGAGTTACGGACGATGTTATGAAGATGATGCGTGTAAACCTCAAGAGCTTTGAGGGTGCATATGTATCTTATTATTACACCGATGCTGAGGGCAAGGAAGTAAATGATATAGTTTATAACAAGGCAGCTCTTGACAAGGCTGTTGAGAAGGTCATGAAGGATCAGGGCGCTCTTAACTTCAAGTATATTCAGGAAGTAACAACAAAAGAGGCAAAATAATCTGACATATTCGATTTTAACGATACGGCTTTCGTGTTGTGTTTTATAAAAGTGAGAGGTAACATTTGAATTCCGCTTGAAGCAAGAGAAGAGAAAACGATTGCGGCGAAAGGAATTTGAGTTTTACACCGCGGCACGGTCACATTGCGGCCTTTACAATTAAACTCATAAACACCCCGTACCAAAATATTTAAAGAAAAATAGGGATGCCGCAGACAGGATTATGCGACAATCCCTATTTGTTTTGATAGGAGAAAAGCATGATTATTCGTGATGAAAACGGCAGACCGATTTCCGCCGAGAAGGTGAGCGATGTTTCCGACGAGCTTGCAAAGATTGAAAAAAAGCTCAGATCGGACGTTACAGACATGAGTGACGAGGAAAAGAAACAGCTTGTCGGCGAGCTTTCGGAGCTTAAGGATATTATCGCCCTTGTTACGCCCGAACTTCAAAAATCGTCCAATCCGATTGAGCTGATGGGCTTCATGAAGCAGGTACTCAAAATCAAAACCACCGCCGAAAAATTTAAGGAAAAGAACATTGATTTATGATTGAAATTTTGTTTGAAAATTCGGATTTTATTGCCTGTGTTAAGCCTGTCGGCGTGCAGTCACAATGCGATGGGGCGGAGGATATGGTGAAGCTTTTGAAAGAACAGGCGGGTTCCGAAATTTTTCCGATTCACAGGCTGGATACCAATGTCGGCGGAACAATGATTTTTGCAAAAAACAAAAAATCAGCCGCGGATTTATCGGCTTTAATTAATAATCGGCAATTTGAGAAAACTTATCTTGCCGTTGCAGAGGGTATTCCGCAGACTCCGAGCGGCACTTTTGAAGACTTGCTTTACAAGGATAAAAAGAAGAACAAAAGCTTTGTTGTAAAACGTGAGCGCAAAGGTGTTCGGCGTGCCGTACTTGATTATGATGTTCTTGAAAGTACAAACGATAAATCGCTTGTTTCGGTCAGGCTTCATACGGGTAGAAGCCATCAGATAAGGGTACAGTTTGCTTCGAGAAAAATGCCCCTTGCCGGTGACGGAAAGTACGGAAGCCGCGACAACGGCTGCAAAATCGCACTGTGGTCGCACAGAATAGAATTTAAACTTAACGGAAGAGCATTTTGCTACAGGAGTTATCCCGACACGGAGGAATATCCGTGGAATTTGTTCAATTATGACAATTATATCCTTTCCGAAGGTTAAATTTTGATATTGCAATAATCGACTAAGCGTGATATAATCGTTAAAGTGTGTAATACACGGATCTATAAGCGAAAGGGAAGTGATGCTTTGAGCAAGGAGTTCGGAAAATATGTCAGGGGCGGAGCTCCGGAAACCGAAAAATTCGATATGAACGCGCCGATGATCAAACAAAGACCGTTTGCTATGCCGTTCGTATGGGGCTTTTCATATATAAGAAAATTTATTCATTTCGGAAAGCTTAATAAGGTTAGAATGAAAGGGGTAAAACCGCCTTATATTCTTTTGTGCAACCATAACGCTTTTTTTGATTTCTATATCATGAGCGCCGCAATCAGTCCTAACAGAGGAATTTTTCCTGCCGCTGTTGACGATTATATCGGCAGAGAGTGGGGACTCAGAAGACTCGGCGCGATTCCGAAAAGGAAGTACACTGCGGATATTTCTCTCCTTCGAGTCTGCCGTAAAGCGTTGAAGGAAAAGCAGATCTTCGGAATTTATGCTGAGGCAAGATATTCTCTCTGCGGCGAAACCGAGGTTATTCCGGACGCTGTCGGACAGCTTGTAAAGCATCAGGGAGTGCCGGTTGTCACTTTAACCTGCCGAGGACATCATATCTATGACCCGTTCTGGGGAAACCACAGAAAGCGCTGGGTGCATCCGATGCAGGCGGATATGGTTCTTGCATATACGCCCGAAGAGCTTAAAAAAGCAAGCGTTGATGAAATAAGCGAAAAGCTTAAAAATCTGCTTTATAATGACGATTTCAGATGGCAGAGCGAAAATCGCGTCAAGGTCAGCTACAAAAAGCGCGCAGAGGGACTCCATAAGGTTCTTTATCAGTGTCCGCATTGCATGACCGAGTACAAAATGAACTCAAAGAATGATAAGGTTTTCTGCGAGCATTGCGGAAAATCATGGACGCTTAATTATTACGGCGAGCTGGAAGCCGATGACGGCAATACAGAATTTAAGTTCGCTACCGACTGGTATAAATGGGAGCGTGAACAGGTCAAGAAAGAGGTTCTCGCCGGAACATATCGCTTTGAGAGTCAGGTCGATGTAAATGATCTGCCGAATTCAAAGGGCTTTGTTCACATGGGCAGAGGTACGCTCGTCCACGATATGACCGGTTTCCACCTTAAGGGTGTCAGGGACTATGACGGCGAACCGTTTGAAATGGACATTGACGCCGCGGGTCAGTATGCTGTTCACGTTGAGTACAGCTACAGATTCGGCAACCATCGTGATTGCATTGATCTCAACACCTTGGAGGACACATGGTATGTCTTCCCCGAACATTGTGAATTTTCGGTCACCAAGGTTTCCCTTGCAACCGAAGAAATATTTAATGAAATATGGCGCAAACGCAAAGAAGAGCGCAGAGCCGCCAAAGCTGAGGAGTAAAAAAACATGGATATCAGAAATGACCTTTTAGAGATGCTTAATGAGTACACCGACGGCAGAATCACATCTGTTGAACCGGACGATGTTCTTACATCCGATCTCGGACTCAATTCATTTGAGCTTTTTGATCTCATTTGTATGATCGAAGAGAAGTATGAAATTACAATTCCGGACAGAGTGCTTCCGACTCTTGTGACCGTTAAGGACGTTGTGTACTATCTCGAAGAAAACACCTGATTTAAAGGTAACAAAATTGATTAAGCCTGTCGCAGTTTTTACGGCAGGCTTTAAGTTTAATTCAAAGGAGAATTCATGAGCAGAATTGTTTTATTTAATAAGACGGAGGACACAATTTTTGTAGAATATTCGGACTCTGTTTTAAAAATTTTGTCGAGAGAGAAACACGCGGCGGAGATTGAAAAGGGAACGCTTATCAGGATTTATAAGGCAAAAAAATCATCGCGCTTATGCTTCGGAAAGTGTTTTTCCGCAGAATCGGTCAGGAATATTTGGCGATTCGGTCCGGTTATGATGCTGTACCTTGACTCCTTTTACAGAGTGAAAAATGAGAATATAAGCATTGAAATAACAGGCAGAACAATGCAAAGCAATTTGATTTCCATCTATGATATAATTCTTTTAAACGGAAACCAGGCAGACTGTTATGATTATCATGTACCGAGCGATAAGAAAAAAATCGGCTATTTCAGTGCATTATGTCTTTTACCGCTTGCTTTACTGAGCTTTGTTTTGCTGTCGGGTACGATTTACGGCTTGATTTTTGAATTCTCGGCTGAATCGGTCTTTCTTTTTCTGCTGTGTTTAATTCCGGATTTAATTTGCTTTTTCTTAGCAAAGTCGGTACATAAATCAATACATATTAAAGAAAATTCATCTAATGTTATAAATGATTTAAAAATGGTTGAAATATTGTCCGATTACGGCAAAATAATAAAATATTCAACCAAAAGATAACGAAGCAACACACGGGCAAGTT
>DNGF01000049.1:602-6322 GCA_003486665.1 Oscillospiraceae bacterium | reverse complement strand
ACCCACTTTGCAAGAGCCTGATAGCCGTCCATAGCGATATATTCCTCAATATTTTCAGGATCTATAACGCCGCAGTTACGAAGCGCAACTCTGTGCTGCTTCTTGTAGAAATTGGTTTCATTGAGCGGCTTAATATCATCCTGATGAACTGTTTCTTCATAGAGAAGTCTTTTGACCATACGGCCCTTGAGAAGATGCTCTTCAACGATTTCGGGAACATCGTCAACCTTAACCTCGCTGTAGAAGCAGCCTTCGGGATATACGATCATAACCGGACCTAATGCACAAAGTCCGAAGCAGCCGGTTTTGATTACTTTAACCTCATTTTCAAGACCCTTAGCTTTAAGCTCCTGCTCAAGCTTTTCAATGATCTCGGCACTGTGTGAGGAAGTACATCCGGTACCGCCGCAGACAAGAACGTGTGAACGATACATTGTTTTTCCTCCTTATTCTTTTACAACAGCGCCAACGGTGTATTCAACAACCGGATTGCCGTTTACAATATGGGACGCAACGATTTCGGCAACCTTTTCGGGGCTGACCTGAACATAAGTTACCTTATCCTTGCCGGGTTCAAAAACCTCAACGATCGGCTCATACTGACACATACCGATGCAGCCTGTTTGAGCAACCGTAACGTTTTTAAGATTTCTTTTTGCGACCTCATCAACGAATGCGTTGAGAACGGGACGTGCGCCTGCTGCGATTCCGCAGGTTGCCATGCCGACTACGACACGGATTCCGTCGCCTGTACCCTCACGGTCTGTCATTGCCGCCTTAGCCTTATCACGGATGGCGAGCAACTCTTCGAGTGATTTCATTTACAGTACACCTCCACGGATAGTTTGTGTTTGTTCATGCAGGTACTCTTTAATCCACTGAGTAACCGACGGCTCATTAAGAGGTACGTCGCCGAGTATTCCTTTAAGCTCGGAAGTGGAAAGAGTGAATTCTTTTTCATCAACCTTAAGTCGATAGATAAAATTACGGTCTGTGTTCATGGTGATAAGCATGATGATTGTGGAATCAATATCGCCGAGCGGCGTATAGTCAATACTGTCGGTTTTAAAAAGCGCCTTGACCTTCGTTCCGACACCGACCTCAGACTCAATGCTGAGGCTTCCGCCCGTTTGCTCGGCTGCCATTTTAAAAAGAGGAATTCCCATGCCGACCTTCCTCGTTGTTCTGGTCGTAAAAAACGGATCCTGAACATTTCGTACCTGTTCAGAGGTCATCCCCTTGCCGTTATCGTAAATTCCGATAAGCAGTTCATTTTTCCTTGTATCCCCGATAATTTCGATTTCAATAAGCGAAGCGTTGGCAGAAATGGAATTCTGCGCGATATCGAGAACATTCAATGACAACTCACGCATGATCAACCACCGTAATTATGCTCTGTACTTGGCGAGAATACCGGGTACGTCATCTGCCGTAAGCTTTCCGTAAACCTCGTCATTAACGGTAAGAACGGGAGCAAGTCCGCAAGCACCGATACAACGGCAAGCCTCAACAGAGAACACTCCGTCGTCCGAACATTCGCCGGCGCCGATTCCGAGTTCCTCACAGATCTTGTCAAGAAGCTCCTGAGAGCCCTTAACATAGCAAGCCGTACCGAGGCAAACAGAGATGTTGTACTCTCCCTTCGGGGAAAGAGCAAACTGAGCATAGAAAGTGGATACTCCGTAAACCTTTTCGAGCGGTACATTCATACCGTCGGCAATCATGGCCTGCACTTCAAACGGAAGGTATCCGTATATGGCCTGTGCCTGCTGCATAACGTGCATAAGCAAGCTCTTGTTGTCCTTGCACTCCTCAATTACTGCCTTAAGCTGTGCCTCCTGCTCAGGTGTTCCCTTGAACGGGATTTTGCTGATTTTCTTGAGCATTTAAGTTGTTCCTCCTTTACAACAGTTTAGCCGTATGCGAACGGTCGGAACGGAATAAAAAACAGTCTGTTAAAATATTAACACTCCGAAAGCCCACAATACAACATTATAATGCTGATACATTATATCACATTAAAATTAAATAGTAAACACATTTATCGAATTAAATTCTGCCAAAATGGCTCAAAATCGACAATTTTTCAAAATTTCGCCCTTATTTTTATTGCAGATTTTATCTTTAGGGGAAAACAATATAATAAATAAATCATTTATTGAATATGTCGTTATCTAATACTTTTTTATCTATATAAATTTTACGGTTTCATTTTTGGCAAAAAATAACCGTTCGGACAGGAAATGCAAACTGCACTTCGAGCCGAACGGTTTTGTATTTTATTCAATTTATTTCTTCGCTTTAACCGTTTCCTTTTCGGGAAGCGTCACAACATATGCAAGCTCCCAAAGCGCGATACCGAGGAAGAAAATAAGGCTGAGCGTAACAGCGTTGCCGAGTGTAAACGAGTCAACGGAAATTGCGCCCTTGAGGATAGATGTACCTATTGAGCCGAGCAGATTATTGCTCTCGCCGACAAAGGCATTGGCAAGAACATCACCCACATCGACCGATCCTGCCGTATACGGCGCGGCAAATCTGACAAAGCATCTGAGAGCAGCGAAACAGCAGACTGTTCCGCCTGCACCGAGAGCAATGATAGTCTTATACGCATTTGTAAAAAGAGCGCAACCCATTATAACGATCGCAATAAGCATTGCAATAACGAGAAGAACTCCGGCGGCTATTGCCCAGTTTTTGCCCGAAAGCATCTCCGCCGGAATCTTTGACAGATCGAACTTCATACCGCCGAAGGATAAGCTGCCCTCGCTTATATACTTAACGATTTCCTTAACGGAAAAGGTAATTTCCATCGCGCTGTTTGCCGTTTCCTCGGCAAGCTTGGAAAGTATCGTATAAAGCGATGAATCCTCGGATATTGAAACCACTGCTCTGACGAGATTGAGAAAATACATTATCGGGAAAATTGCAAGCGATGCCAAAAAAACTACGACTCTGTTTAATATCTTCATCGTTTTCAGCTCCTTTATTTGCCCCACGATGAATTAAGGGCAACGGTACGGTTGAACACAAGCTTGTCCTCCGTGCTGTCCTTATCAACGCAGAAATATCCGTTTCTCATAAACTGGAACGTATCGCCGACCTTTGCATTTTCGAATCCGCCCTCAAGCAGACAATTGTCAATAACCTCAAGCGAGTTGGGATTAAGATCATCAAAATAATCTCCGTTCTTGCCCGGTTCCTCGGCGCTGAAAAGTCTGTCGTAAAGACGAACCTCGCACTGCTTGCAGTCATTGGCATTTACCCAATGTATCGTACCCTTGACTTTACGTCCGTCCGGAGAATTGCCTCCGCGGCTATCGGGATCATAGGTGCAGTGCAAGCAAGTTACATTACCGTTTTCATCTGTATCATAGCTGTTGCACTTCACAAAATACGCACTCTTAAAGCGAACCTCGTTACCGGGGAAAAGTCTGAAATATTTCTTGACAGGCTCCGCCATAAAGTCATCCTGCTCAACATAAAGCTCACGGGAGAATGTGACCTTTCTTGTGCCGAATTCGGGATGCTCCGGATGAAGCTCAACCTCAAACTCCTCGCTCTGTCCCTCCGGATAGTTGTCAATAACCACCTTGAGCGGACGGAGAACAGCCATTGCACGCGGAGCCTTTGCATTAAGATCATCTCTTACACAAGCTTCAAGCAAGCCGTAATCTACCATGCTGTCCGCCTTTGAAACGCCGACTCTGTCAATGAAATCCCTGACGGCAGCGGCACTGTAGCCGCGTCTTCTCATGCCGCAGAGAGTGATCATTCTCGGATCGTCCCAGCCGGCAACAATGCCCTTGTTAACCATTTCAAGAAGCTTTCTTTTGCTGGTTACGCAATAGTTGATGTTCAGACGTGCAAACTCAATCTGCCTCGGCGGCTCGTCAAATCCGATCTGCTCAACGACCCAGTTGTAAAGCGGTCTGTGGTTTTCAAACTCAAGCGAGCAAAGCGAGAACGTTACGCCCTCTTTTGCATCGGAGAGCGGATGAGCAAAATCATACATCGGATAAACGCACCACTTGTCGCCTGTCTGGTGATGCGAAACATGAGAAATTCTGTAGATAACGGGATCGCGCATATTAAGATTCGGCGATGACATATCAATCTTGGCTCTGAGAACCTTCTCGCCGTTGCCGAATTCGCCGTCAGTCATACGCTTGAAGAGATCGAGGTTTTCCTCAACACTTCTGTTGCGATAAGGGCTTTCCTTGCCCGGCTCTGTAAGAGTACCTCTGTACTCTCTGATCTCATCCGCACTGAGATCATCGACATAAGCCTTGCCGTCTTTGATGAGCTTGATTGCACATTCATAAACGAAATCAAAATAGCTTGAAGCGAAGAATATGTTTTCCCAGTGGAAACCGAGCCACTTAATATCCTCCTTGATTGCGTCAATATATTCAACGTCCTCGCGGGAGGGATTCGTATCGTCAAAGCGGAGATTGCAAATGCCGTTATACTTTTCTGCGGTGCTGAAATCTATGCAGAGCGCCTTCGCATGACCGATGTGAAGATATCCGTTCGGCTCCGGCGGAAATCTTGTCTGAACACGGGATTTGACTCCGCTTGCAAGATCCTCATCAATAAAGTCATGTATAAAATTTGATGAAATTTTCTTTTCTTCCATAGTGACCTCCGATTATTTGTAAGTAACTGCTGTAATTTATTCAGCGTTACATAGCATTAATAGCATTGTTGAGTCTTGCCTTAACCTTTTCGTTTCCGAGAAGCGCAATTATCGAGTGAAGATCGGGCGTGTTGCGGCGAGAGGTGATTGCAATTCTGATAACAGTCGAAACATCGCCGACATGACCCTTGAATGCGTCAGGATTCTTTTTGTATTCCTTGACGTTAGGAGTGTATCCGAGAGGCTCACAAAGATCTTTGATTTTCGCAAACCATGTGTCCTTATCATCCGATGCGTCAAAAACCTCAATGTATCTCTCAAGGATAGCTGCGGCATCCTCTTTGCTTATATTTTCAGGGAGAGTGTAGTCGGGAGTGTAAAGCTCATCATAGAAATACGAAATATAATCCTTTACCTCGTCCCACTTTGCGATATCCTTACGGGGCTTTGCGGTTCCTCTGTCGATTGAGAAAATGCCCTTTGCAAACTCGGCATTGCCGCTGAGAAGCGCATAAAGCTCTGCGTCGTTGTCCTTTGCCCATGACGTTGCCTTGCCGTAAACCTCATCCGCCGTCATAAGTGAAATAACATTCTTGCTTACATCGTTGAGCTTATTGAGATCAAACAGCGCACCGCTCGCACTCATTTTTTTAAGATTAAACGGGAAAGCGCTCTGCGGCGCAGTTTTGTTCGCCTTGCGCCAATCCTCAAAATTAGAATTGGCAATTGTCAGAAGATACTCAATAACGCTCTCTTTCGGATATCCGCTTTCGGAATAGAACGAAACGGATGCTTCGGGATCCTTGCGCTTTGAAAGCTTTCTCTTGCCGCCGTTATCCTCTTTCATGATCGGAGAAATATGTGCATACTTCGGCACTTTGAATCCGCAGGCTTTAAAGAGCTGAATGTGAAGCGGCACAGAAGAAATCCATTCGTCGCCTCTGACAACATGAGTTGTTCTCATAAAATGATCGTCAACAGCGTGTGCAAAATGATAGGTCGGAATTCCATCCGTTTTGAGAAGCACAACATCCTGTATATTTTCGGGCATTTCAATTTTACCCTTTATCATATCGTCAAA
>DNGF01000049.1:0-515 GCA_003486665.1 Oscillospiraceae bacterium | reverse complement strand
TTCCTTTTGCTGTTCAAAGGTAAGATTGCGGCACTTTGCCCATTCGCCGAAATATCCCTGAATATCAGTTCCTGCCTTTTCCTGCTCGGCACGTATTTCGTTAAGCTCCTCCTCGGAGCAGAAACACGGGTACGCCATGCCCTGCTGAACGAGCGATTTTGCGATTGCCTGATAAACATCCTTGCGCTTGCTCTGCTGGTACGGCCCGTATGCTCCGCTCTCTGAATTAAAGCCCATCACGCCCTCGTCCGGAGTAACGCCGAAATCCGCAAGTCCTTTTATAATAGCCGAAACGCCGTCCTCGATTTCTCGCTTTTTATCCGTATCTTCGATTCGAAGGAAGAAAACGCCATCATCGGTTGCGCGGGTAGTAAGTTTTGAAATCATTGCGGCAAAAAGTCCGCCGAGGTGAAGAAATCCTGTCGGGCTGGGTGCGAACCTCGACACTCGCGCTCCCTCCGAAAGTCCTCTTTCGGGATATATTTTTTCATAGTCTTCGGGAGTTTTTGTTATAT
>DNGF01000062.1:3563-7267 GCA_003486665.1 Oscillospiraceae bacterium | reverse complement strand
CCGTTACGGTGATGTCTTTCTGTTCGGGGTTTGTATCGTCCTTGATATTGTCTGTGTCAACGTTAACCTTGATGTTGTTCTTCGCAAGCTCGGCAACGTAGTTTTCAATACAGCTTGTGAGCGTGTTGCCCGTTGCGCCGATCGAATACTGTCCGACATTGATCATTGCATAGCCTTTAACCAGTCGGCTGGAATCCTTGAGCGACATGAAATAGGTCGGCTCGCCGTCAATGTTGAGAAGAAGCGGGAACGAAGCGTCATAGCCGTATTGCTGAACAAGACCCTCTGCCGAGGACTGAGCCGAGGTTTCCTTTGCGCCAGATGTGCTGTAATACTTGGCTTCCTTGGTGCGCTGATTGATAAGAACAAAGCCTGTGAGCGATTCATCGTTTGTAAGCGATGTAACACCGGTATACATATAAACGTCATCGTTCATTGCGAGGTAGGAGTATCCCTCGGTGGTTGAATATGTGTCCTTCTGACCGAGAACGGAGTTCCAGAAGCCGCGCTGATATCTTCCGTAGTAGTCAAACTGCTCAACAAGCAGGTCGGCGGTATACACACGGTCGATCCATTCAAGGTCGCTGTTGTTCCTGATCTCGTCGATTGAATATTCCGTACATTCGCCCGTTACGCTGTCAACGATGATTGCGCCCGTTACGTCCGTGCCGCCGAAAAGACCGATAGTCTTATCAAGCTTTGCGAAGATCCAGTAGGGGTGACCTGATTCGTCAATTTCAAATGTCGGCTCGTCAAGAAGATAGGTCGGATACTTGAAGCGGACGTGACGTGTTACATAGTGTGCGAAGTGGTCGGCGGTTGAATACTTCATGCCGTCCTTGACCTCGACAAGAGTGGATTTCTGGGTTCTTGCGTCAACGATAACGTAAGCCGGAAGTCCGTTCTTTGCGTTGGTGAGCCACTTGATGATGTTTGAATACTGAAGAGATGAAACTCTTACGGGAGTGTCGTGGTAGTTGATCTGATAATACTTCGGCTGAACGGTGAACTGAGAAACATAACCGAGCTTTGAAAGGTCGGAGAGCGCTCTTTCCGCCATAACCGAGGTCGTGCTCTCGTCAATTACGGGAACGGTTGAGAAATCCGCCTCGTCAACCTCTTTGGCAAAGTCGCCGGTCTTAACGTCGATAATCTTCGAATAGCTCGATGCGCGGAAGAATACCGATGAAACGAGGAATCCGACAAGAACTATCGCGGCAAGAACGCCGATGAAAATTTTCGGCACAAGCGAGGACTTTTTCGCATAGGGCGCATAGTCCGGAGTTTTCAGCGCGCCGCTGGTGACGTAGTTGATAGCGCAGTAAACAACGGCAATTGCTCCGAAAAAGATATACATTTTAATATCCTTGAAGTTCATAACCGGCAGCATGAAATAATAGAAAATGCCGCCGAACAAAGCCGTCAGAATAATGTTGATAACAATTTTAAGACCCTTTCTTTCGGGAGGGATAACTATACCGGTTTTTTTGTCGGGACCTTTATCGGCTCCGCCTCCGGTAAAATCTACCTTAATGGGATCCATTGAATCATCTCCTTGAATAGTGTAAATCACATTATACATTAAAATAACATAAAAAACAAGATATATATTTTTTTGTACCGATTTGTTTTCAAAAAGTTAACAGATTACCGCCTTGATAAATATATAATAATAATATATAATATATAAATAAAACATCGAAAAGAGGTGCAATATGGATAATCGGTATTCATATTATCAAAACCTTTATAATATGTTCGGCGGATATAATCCGTTAATCGACACCAAGGTTAAACAGCTTCGAAGACTCGGCTTTGTCATCGGCTGCGGAATGGTATGCTTTACTTTGATGCAATACGCCGTTGTCGCGCTTTTGCAGATCTTCGGTCTTTATTCGTTGTATCAGTCGGACGCCGTATTTCAGACGGGCGTAGGCGCTGTTGCTCCGTTTATTTATGTGCTTTTGCCGTTTGTGCTGGTTTATGCGCTTTATACCCGTGAGGAGAAAAACAGCGTTGACATCTTTGATCTGCCTAAGTCCAAGGAGCTTTTCCTGTTCTCGGTATTTGCAGGCTTGCTTGTCTGCTCGCTGGGTGACAGAGCGACTTCCGTTATCTCGGCATTTGTCAGCGCGGCAGGAGTCGATTTTGAAAAACCCGACACATCTGAGCCGAATTCTCCGCTCGGATATGCGCTGCAGATCGTTACCTATGCGATAGTTCCTCCGCTCGTTGAGGAGTTCGCGATGAGAGGCGTTGTTATGCAGCCGTTGAGAAAATACGGCGACAGATTTGCGATAGTTGTTTCGGCGGTCCTCTTTGCAGCTCTCCACGGCAATATGGTTCAGATACCCTTTGCTTTTGTTGCGGGTCTTGCGCTCGGATATTTTGCAATTATAACGAATTCGATCTGGACCTCGGTGGCGATTCATTGCCTTAACAACCTTTCGGCAACGGTTATTTCAATTTATTATACCAACCATTCGGAGAACGATATGTTCTTCTTTTATGCGATCGAGGGAGCGATCCTTATTATCGGTATAATTGCTTTTATTCTGTTCATGCAATTGAAACCGCAGCGACTGCCGAAATCAAACGATGAGATCGGAAATTCATTGAAGTATTCAACCGTTTTCTGCACCCCGTCAATTGTCGTTTCGCTTTTGATCTCGCTCTTTACATCGCTGTCTTTTACAAACATCACGTCCGCATCGGGAGTTTTGTTTACCGTTGCGATGGTTGCGCTGATCGCATTCTTTCTTATCAAAGGCTCAATGAACGCAAGGCGTGATACGAGAATCAAAAAGAACGTTATGTATAATTTTTCGATAGCAATTACGGTTGTCGTATCGTTCTTTATAATGTATTTTGTGATGGTGCTTCCTTTGCGTGCGCGCTGATTGATCAATGCTTCATTTCCGAGGGAGGGCGAAAAAGTGAATGACGAATATTTCATGGGTCAGGCTGTCACCCTTGCCAAGGAAGCGGCGGAGGAGGGCGAGGTGCCTGTCGGCGCGGTTGTTGTGCTTGACGGCAGAATTGTCGGAACGGGCAGAAACCGCCGCGAGATAAGCAAAAATGCGCTTGCCCATGCCGAGATCGAGGCGATCAATGAGGCGTGCAGAACCCTCGGCGGCTGGCGGCTCTGGCAGTGCGATATGTATGTTACGCTTGAGCCGTGTCCGATGTGTACCGGTGCGATTATCAACAGTCGGATAAAGCGGCTTGTTTACGGCGCTTCCGATTACAAAGCCGGTTCGTGCGGCAGTGTTGTTGACTTGTTCTCGCTTCCGTATAACCATAAGCCCGAAGTCGTTTCGGGAGTTATGCAGGAAGAATGTGCGGCTTTGCTCACGGATTTCTTCAAAAAACTCAGAAAAAAATAATAGTTGTCAAAATCTCTCCTTTCATGTATAATTTGATTAAGGAGGGATTTTTTATGTCAAAAAATAATATGAAAATTTCAAAAGGCTATTCGATAATGTGGATTGTTTTTACCGCGGTTTATGCGGTCTGGATGTGCTTCTTCATGAAAGCGGACACCTATCCTGCCGCGGATACGGGAATTCTCAAGCCGATCTATTACCCGATCTGGGTTGTCGGATCATGCTTGATCATGCTTCTTTACATATTCCTGCTCAACAGATATCTTTATGCCGAGCTTGGCAAGGGTGATAAGGCGTTTGCGCTGATAAGCCTTGTTT
>DNGF01000062.1:0-3534 GCA_003486665.1 Oscillospiraceae bacterium | reverse complement strand
ATTATTACATGGTACGGATTTTTCAAAAATCCGTCCGAGTTCACGGCAAGCATGATAGGACTTGAATATCCGTGGCATTTTAAGATGTGGGGAATTTTTGCTCCGATCTCGATTTTTGTCAATACGATTTATATGTATCGCAAGTTCGGCTACAGCAATACAGGCGGCATTATAAGCGGCTCGGTCGGCTGTGCGGCTATGTTTGTTACGATCAATGTCCCGTCGGCAGGTGAGGAGCTTATTCTCACATCGCTGAGATGTATGTCGCACTGGACGGGCGCGCTTGTGTTTGCGTTCTGCTGTGCCGCTCCGATTGTCATGTTCCTCTTGCACATGGCAAAGATGAAGAACAAAAAGTTTATCGCATTGACGGTTGTATTCTGCGCTGTTCTTGTTGCGATGCTCGTGCTGCTCGCAACTGTCGGCAAGGACGGAATTATCGAGAGCTTGCCGATGTGGGCAACATACCTGCTTCTGTTCCTCGTCAACTTCACAAGTCTTTTTGACATCAAAAATGCAGAGAAAAAACAGCCTGCGTTGGTTTAAAAAGCAAGGAGAAATATTTATGAAAAAATTGATTTGCATTTTGCTCTGCGTTACGGTTTTATTTTCGATGTCGGCTTGCAATGTTCAGCTGAATAAAACGGGCGACATAAAAAACGTTAAGGTCGAGAAATGGGAGGCGTCAAAGCTTTATTCCGATGACGAGATAAATTCTGCGATAAAGGCTGCCGAGGATTATTTCAAAAAGGAGTTCGGCGGATGCACGCTTACAAAAATCACATATGCCGGCGATACCGAATCGCTCGACGAAACGGCATACAGAAAAGATAATGGCTATGATTGCGATAAGGTTATAGTTCTTGTTTCTTCGTTCGATACAGATTCGTTCGGCGGCGGCGGTTTGAACCCTGATTCGACGTATGACAATTGGAAATGGATCATCGGCAAGAAGCAGGGAGAAAAATGGGAGCATATTGACCACGGCTATGCGTGATCGGAATGAAAAATTCAACGAACACAAAAAATGAGTTTAATTACTACGATATAATAACGAGAAAAACATCTCGGCTTCCCGATTATCGGGGGCTGAGATGTTTGGCTTTTAATGAATAATAAGAAAAGGGCGGCAGGGGAATTATCCGTTTTTGATAAATATTGCCCCATCGGGTACACAGACCTCCGCTTCTGTTCCGTCTGCGCCGCTGTATTTATACATCGGCATTTTTGGTGAGCGGCTCGTGTCAAATATCAGCTCATCGTCCTTAATCCTGAACACAAATGTGCCTTTTCCGCCGTCATCCTTTAATGTGATGTCTTTGCCGTTGCTTTCATATGTTCCGGTGTAGGCATAGCTGTCAAACCATGAGGATGTAAACGCAAAGCTGTTTTTATCGGAATCGAGCAACAAATTCGCTCTGTCCTTATCCGAGGTATAAGCATAGCTTTCGGAAAAGCTTACGGCGGTGGTGCTTGTTGACGTATCGTCTTGAGGTGCAAGGTCGTCAACGCTTACCCCATAATGTGCCGCCGCCTTTTGACGGTTTTTTTCAATCAGCTCGGCTGCATATTTGCTGCTGCCGATAGCGTCGTACTGCAGGGTCAGCGGAAATCTCTCTTTTATGCTCTTGCTGTACTCCGAGCCCATGCTCGGCGTCCAATATTCTTTTAGAGTATATCCATTGCCCGCCTTTTGCACGGTTATAACCATAGGGTCTGAGCCGCCGGAAATCACACTCAATCCTTTATTGTAAACATAATTTTCATAGAGTGCAACCATATAAATTTCCGTTGTTGCGCCCCTCTTTTTGACTTTCAGAACCTTGTATGAGGCAACGGGAAATTCGTTCGTTTCATGATATAACGTTGGCGATTCCTGAGCAATTATCTGCTTTTCAACATAGCTTGCCGTTTCGGTGTCAAGCGCTCCGTCTGTCGGATTTGTCAGGAAACAGACCGAAGCGGCTATGCACAGAATGAGTGCGGCTGCGATTATCCAAACGGCAGGCTTTTTATAGCTGAGAACATTTTTGATTCGCCGTTTAACACCTGTTTCGCCGAAAGCGAGGGGGCAGGCGGATATGCTTCTGCGAGGTGCGCTGCAATTAAGCAAGGCGTCGGAATACGGCTTTTTACTCTCAGTACCAAGCTCTCCGATAACCCTTTCATCGCAGGCAAGCTCAATATCGCGGCAAAGCAGAATGTAAGCGAGCCACATGACGGGGTTAAACCAGTAAACGGTCAGCAGGAGAAAACCGAACGGCTTCCATATGTGATCGCCGCGTCTGAGATGAGCCTTTTCATGTGCCGTGACGTATTTTGTGTCCGCTTCGTCCATGGAGGTCGGCAGAAAAATTTTCGGTCGGAATATACCGAGAATAAACGGCGCCGAAATTCTGTCGCACAGCCGAATATTGCCTTTCAGCGGAACGGATTCGCTGACCCTTTTTCCTGATAGTGAGGTAACTTGTCAGAGCATATGCAAGCATTACAGCCATACCGCCATTCCAGATAATGACCTCGATCGGCAGAGAACCGTTTGAAGCCGTTATTTGATATTCTTTATTATTCCCCGATGGGCTTGCAACGGTAATAATATCGGTAGGCGTGCTGTTCACTTCGGTCTTTTCATAGGACACAACGCCTTCGGGCATGACGGCGTAGGACGGCATAAGACTGAATGTGCTTTCAATAGAAAAGGGGAGTATCAGCCGCAGGGCAACCAATGCCCACAGAGCAACGGAAATCCGTTTCGGAGCCTTTTTGAGAATAAGACGCAGTATAATAACAACGGCGGTTGCAACGCTTGCCGTAAGGCTCATGTTGACAAGCTTAAAGAAAATATTCTCCATTTTCAGTCCTCCTCATGCTCATCAATCAGCTTTTTGATCTCTGCAATCTCCTTTTCGGAAAGCTTTTTTCTCGATGTAAACGCCGCCAAAAAAGCAGGCAGAGAGCCGTTGAAGGTTTCATCGACAAATTGCTCGCTCTGAGCCGAGTGGAATTCGTCACGGGTGATGAGGGATGTGACAACGCCGTTTTGATTTTGAAAAATGCCCTTGTTACAGAGTCTTTTCAGCACCGTGAATGAAGTGCTTTTCTTCCATTGGAGCAGCTCAAGGCTCTTTTTCACAAGCTCGGAGGAAGAAATCGGTTCGTTGTCCCAAATTATGTCGGCGAAGCGCGATTCCGCGACGCCCATCGTAAGGTCATTCATTTTAATACCTCCTGCTGGTCTACATCATGTAGTTCAATTGTATTCTACAATATGTAGACCGATTTGTCAAGGGAAAATCAAAATTATTTTAATTCGTCGGGTACTTAATAACCGACATTTGCTTTCACCTGCCGACTTTAACGGAATATAATAGTAATGTCGGATTATTATTCTTTTATTAACCGAAAAAAATGATTATTCCGGCAAATGATTGGCAAATATAATTATGACAATCAAAATCTCGGAGAGTGATAAAAATGACAATAAAACGGGGAGATATTTATTACGCAGATCTCAGCCCGGTCGTCGGCTCTGAA
>DNGF01000090.1:5251-6206 GCA_003486665.1 Oscillospiraceae bacterium | reverse complement strand
ACCTGCACGGGATCATCCTTTTTCTCCGCCGCAGCCTTAGCCGGCTCTTTTTCGGGTGACTTTTCTTTCACCTTAATTGAGCCGTTGACCTTTTTAATGATCTCATCGAGCGGCAGAGCGGGTTCGGCAGAGGAAGCCTCCGGTTCAGGGTTAACCTCAACAAACGGTTTCGGAGTTTTGACCTTCGGCTTAATATCCTTTTTCTCCGCGTTGCCTACAAGCTCCTCGATATACATTTCGTCTTTCTCGGCGCCGTATGCCTCCGGACCGATATCAACAGGGACATATTTTTTTCTTTTACCGACAAAAGGAATCGCTTTTTCTTCATCGGTATTTTCAGCTCTTTCGCTGCGTTTAACCTTCGCCGAATCTACTCTTTCTTTAAAGAACAGGTAAATGCCGAGAATTGTGCTGCCCGTAACGAGCATAACGGTAACTATAAGCAAAACAATCAAGACCACAGCGGCGGCAGTTTTACCGAAAAGCATCTCCGGTAGTCCGCCGAACAGCGCACCTATAACTCCTCCGCTTTCGAATGTGACCTTGTCGCGCATATCCCAAACATAGGAGATCTGATCCGCAATTTCTCCGCTGTCAACAGCACCCGAAAAAAGGTGAACGATTCCGGATAAAAATCCCGTGGCAAGCGAAACGCCGATAAGCCTGCCTCGAAGCGGTTTGACCGATTTCTCCGAAACAAGCAGGACGATGACATAGATAAGCATAAGCGGCCAGACGTAAGCGCATATGCCGGCAACGCCGAAAATAAACTCATGAAACGCAAGCCAAACTCTTTCGCCCTTAATGAATGTCGCGGCGAGAAGAATTACCGTCACGGCAGAAAGAATTATCGCGTATCTTTGGCGTAAAACTGCCGGTGGAGTTTTTTCCTTAGTCGGCTTTGTGTTTTTTGTTTTTCCGGCAGGCTCTTTCGTCTGCTTCCTTGCCGGCTGCA
>DNGF01000090.1:3215-5214 GCA_003486665.1 Oscillospiraceae bacterium | reverse complement strand
AATTCTTCGGCTTCGACGAGCCTGAGCCTTTGCCCGTTGACGACTTAGTATTCTTTTTTGAATTCTGATTTTTTGCCGCCATATTACCCTCCGAATTTATAAAAAATAATATAAGCTATAATGACCCAATATCTTGTATATAATACCATTTTTCGATACAAATATCAATAACTTTATTGATTTTTTTTAATGAATTGTATATAATTAAACAAAAGTAAAAGGAGTGATTTTATGAACTATACTTTACATAATGATTCTGTGAGTATTTCCGTAAAAAAATTCGGCGCCGAGCTTTCTTCGTTCAAGTCGCTCGACACCTCGATCGAGTATCTCTGGCAGGGAAATCCCGATGTTTGGGCGGGACAATCCCCCATTCTTTTCCCGATAGTAGGAACCCTGCTTGACAACAAGTGCAGAATCAACGGCAAGGAATACGAAATGTTCCGTCACGGAATTGCAAGGAAAAGGGATTTTGAGCTTAAGGAGCAGGGCGAGGATCACCTTACCCTCACTCAAAGCTGGAATGACGAATCCCTCGAACGTTATCCGTTTAAGTATATTTTTGACATTGAATTCAAGCTTGACGGCAAGAAGCTGACCGTTACGCATATTATCAAAAATGCCGATGACAAAACAATGTATTTTTCGATCGGCGCTCATCCCGGATTCAACTGCAAAATCAGTGACAGGCTTTCCTTTGCAGAACCCGAAACACTTGTCTGTGAAAAAATTGACGCGGATTCGATTCTCGACGGAAAGTATTATCCCACGCTCAAAAATGAAACAGATATCGTAATCACAAAAGAGATATTTGACGGCGACGCGCTCATTCTTTCGGGAATGAAGTCGGATACCGTGTACCTTAAGAGCGACAGCAGACCGCAGTCCGTAAAGTTTAATTTCGGCAAAGCGCCTGTCCTCGGACTCTGGGCTAAGCCCGGCGCAGAATATGTCTGCATCGAGCCATGGTACGGAATAAACGATTCAAGAGAGGTTAAGGCGGATTTCTCACAGAAGCGCCTTATCCAGAAGCTTGAACCCGGCGAAGAATTTGTTTTTCCGTGGAGCGCGGAGATTATTGAGTAAAAATTCAATCAGCACATAAGATATGATTTAGACTCTTTTCGTGGGGGTACACATTGCACGTCCCCGAAACAATAAAAACCAACTGCCGCATTTCGGTTTCCCCTAATGCGGCAGCTTTTTTTATTTGGTGTATTCGATTTTTATGCTGTTTTCCTTTGCAAAGGTTTCAGCCTTTGAGCCTGCCTTTGCCCTGATAACAAGATCTTTGTCGTTTGTACCGTCGGACTGTATAAATGCGTTTTTGTCGATCACCTTAACGCTTGACGGAATCGTAACGGTTTTAACACCCGATTTTGTTATAATCACCGAGCCGATCTGAGTAACCGAATCGGGAATATACAGCTCTTTAAGTCCCGTGCAGAGAACGAACATTCCCTGCGGAATCGACTTCACCTTGTCAGAGAAAGTAAAGCCTGTAAGCGTCGGACAATTGAAAAATGCAAGCGGATTGATCGTTTCGACCTCGCTCGGACAGGTATAATTGCCGAGCTTTGCATACGGCAGGGCAAAATAAAGCGTTTTCATATCCGCCGAAAGAAGAACGCCGTCCTTAATTACAAAGTTTCCACCGTCCTCAAGATCAACATTTTTAAGAGCGGTGCAGCCGGCAAAAATGCTTCCTCCGAGCTTCTCAAGGCTTTTCGGAAGAGTAATTGCCTCAAGCGAAGTGCAATCATTAAAGCAGCCCTCGTCGATGTTTAAAATCGATTTTCCGAGTTTGACGGTTTTAAGTGATTTGCAGCCCCTGAAAGCGCTCATACCGATATATGTAATTTTGTCGCCGATCTCGATCGAAGTTATATCGCTGTCTTCAAAAGCCGAACCGTCGATCTGAGTCACATTCTTTCCTCTGAGCTTTGAGGGAATTTTAACATCCTTACTCTCGCCTTTATATCCCGTGATCATTACGGTT
>DNGF01000090.1:0-3188 GCA_003486665.1 Oscillospiraceae bacterium | reverse complement strand
GTCCCTTTTCGGTTCCGTCAACATATTCAAAATCCGTTTTATCCCATTTGAAATAGATAAAGATCGCAGACGCGCCGATAATAATAAAAGCAAGTGTAAAACAAAGAACTTTGATTGCATTTTTCATGACATATTCACCTTATTTAAACATATAAACTCTTACTTCATAGGGCTTGGTAACGAAGCCGTTGTTGACAACTCTGTTGTCGGAATAGTTCGAAAGAACAAGCTCGCCCTTGGAAAGATCGTAGCCTTTCGGAGCCTTAAACTTAACAGAACCCTCTTTAAACGAGCATACAACAAGAATCTTTTCACTGCCGAGAACCCTTTCATATGTGTAAAGAAACGGATTCAGGTGATCGTATTCCTTGTATTTACCGTAGATAAGAACCTCATTTTCCTTTCGGAGTCTGATAAGCTTCTTATAAAAATTAAGAATGGAATCCGGATTTTTGAGGTCATCCTCAACATTGATCTCTTTATAATTCGGATTGATATTAAACCACGGCTTGCCCGTTGTAAAGCCTGCATTTTCGTCCTCGGACCACTGAACGGGAGTTCTTGCGTTTTCGCGGCTTACATCCCTTGCAAGCTTCAAAAATCGCTTTTCGCTGTAGCCGAGCTTTTTAAAGACGCGCCAGTTATTAAATGTCATAACGTCCTTGTAATCGGAGATTTTATCAAGCAGAAGATTTGTCATTCCGATTTCCTGACCCTGATAAATAAATGGTGTTCCGCAGAGCAGGAAATACATTGCGGCGAGCATCTTTCCGCTTTCGACACGGTAATTCAAGCTGCCGTAGCGTTCAATAATTCTCGCATGGTCGTGATTTTCGATATAAAGGCAATTCCAGCCCTTGCCGTACAGACCGTACTGCCACTTTGAAAGCGTGGATTTAAGTTTAATAAGATTGAACGGAGTCTTAACCCAGTCAACCATAAAGCAGTTCGCATTCATATGCTCAAAGCTTATCATCATATTGAGCTTTTGATTCGGACCCTCCGTGACGAAATCCTTTGCCATTTTAATATCGGACATAGGACCTTCGCCGACAGTAAAGCAATCATAATGATCATAAACGTCACGCTTAAATTCATCGAGATACTCTTCAAGGTGCGGTCCGTGCTTATAATGCTCAACGCCCGTAGCAACCGGAAGTGGAATACCGTTTGGCAAGCCCTCACGCTTTGAAATAAAGGTGATAACATCCTCGCGGAAGCCGTCAACACCCATGTCGAGCCAGTAACGCATTATATCCTTGACTTCCTGACGAACCTTCGGGTTATCCATATTCAGATCGGGCTGCTTCTTTGCAAATACATGGAGGTAGTATTCGTCAATTTTCGGGTCGTACTCCCATGCGCCGCCCTCAAAGGTCGAAAGCCAGTTGTTCGGCGGCTTGTTGCCCTTGCCTTTTCTCCATATGTAATAGTCATGATAAGGATTGTCGATACTCTTTGCGCTTTCCTTGAACCACTCATGTTCATCGGAGGTGTGGTTGACGACAAGATCCATAAAGACCTTCATTCCTCTTTCATGCGCGCCGTCAAGAATTTTTTTAAAATCCTCAAGAGTTCCGAACTCAGGATTTATATTTCTGTAGTCGGAAATATCATAGCCGTAGTCAGCGTTTGGTGTGGGATATATCGGTGAAAACCAGATTCCGTCAACGCCGAGATCCTTAAGATAGTCAAGCTTGGAATAAACTCCCGGCAGATCGCCGATGCCGTCGCCGTTGCTGTCGCAGAAGCTTCTTGTCCAGATTTGATATACACACATTTCTTTATACCATGTTTTTTTGATATCAGCCATAAATTCACCCCGATCTGTTAAGTTAAAGGTAATGCCGCACAATTCGCATATTTAAATTTTGCTGTGCTGCTTTTTTATTATATCATAACAAAAATGCAATAGCAATAAAAAAATGGCTGAACACGTCAGCCATTTGAATTAATGTATTGAATATCTTCATATAAAGCGGATTTAGGATGATCCTGAATTCGTTCGGGATGATAAAACCACATCGTGAACCAGCTGTGAAGCCTTAATCCCTCAACCCAATGCCTTGGAAATCCGCCGCACTCGGCGCAAAGAAAGGTTTGGTCGGACATACGCAAAAAGGCGTGCTTTATCCTTCCGCCGCAAAGCTCACTGAGAGTATCAACACATATCTGAACATCATTTTTATTTTTCTCTCTTATGACCTTATTGACCTTAAACGGGTTCATGAAAACGCCCCCTTTGCTTATATTAATTGTACCATCTGAAAAATAGATAGTCAAACATAAACGGCAAATAAAAAATTAAAGAAAAAACTTTTTAGACTTTTCACAAATCAAAGCAAATATATTATAATCAGGATTAGACACTTTGATGGAGGTATTGACATGAAAATCGTAATTTTGGACGCATATACATCAAATCCCGGAGATTTAAGCTGGGCAAAATTCGAAAAGCTCGGAGAGCTTAAGGTTTATGAGAGAACAGCAAGAGATCAGATTCTCGAAAGATGCCGTGATGCGGAAATAATTCTCGACAACAAGGTTGTTCTTGACGATGAAATTCTTTCGCAGCTTCCTAAGCTGAAATATATTGGTATTCTTGCTACGGGATACAATATTGTTGATATTGAATCTGCCAAAAAGCACGGCATAACGGTATGCAATGTTCCGACATATTCAACCGCGGCGGTCGCTCAGCTCACTTTTGCTTTAATTCTTGAATTTTACAATCGTGTTGCCGTTCATGATAATGCCGTTCACAACGGCGAATGGGTTTCCTGCAAGGACTTCTGCTTTCAAAAGACTCCTCTTATTGAGCTTACGGGAAAGACGATCGGTATAGTCGGATTCGGAAAGATAGGAAACGAGGTCGCTAAAATCGCAAACGCATTCGGCATGAACATTCTTTGCAGCGTTCATAATCCGAAGCCGCTGCCCGATTACAATAGCTTCCGATTCGTTACACTTGACGAGCTTGCCGAAAAGAGCGATATAATATCCTTTCACTGCCCTCTTACGGCGGAAACAACGGGATTGGTTAATTCCGAATTCATTTCGAAGATGAAAAGCAACGCAATAATCATCAACACGGCAAGAGGACCGATTATTGACGAAAACGCGCTTGCCGATGCGCTCAATAAAGGAAAAATCGCCGGTGCCGCAGTTGACGTTCTGTCCTGTGAGCC
>DNGF01000155.1:5832-6781 GCA_003486665.1 Oscillospiraceae bacterium | reverse complement strand
GCTTCTTTACAACGAGCATACTGACCGCCGTGCCTATTCCCATCGGGAGAAGAAGTGCAAGCTTAAGACCCTTGTCGCCGAGCAGATAAATTGCAATATAAAGACTTGCGGTGCCGTAAACTCCGCGTCCGAAGCCGGCAACCTTGGCGAGCGAAACCATGAGCAGATTTTTGTTGGTAAAAACAAATTTAAGACTCTGACCGAGATTTACCTTTTCTGTTGTGTACGGAACGCGTTCTCTTGTATTTTTCAGCATGATTGCAAGGAACAGAATAAATCCGATCACGCAGACAGCTGTTGAAATCTGCAAATCAAGACCCTTGCCCTCTGCGTTTTTGAATCCGTCCTCGCCCATGATCGCTTTCATGACAAGACCGACAACAATAAGCACGACCATTCCGCCCGACTGACCGATTGAACGCATGATTCCTGCGATTGAGATGGCGTCGCTTCGCTCATCGGGATTCGGTGTGCAAACCGCGCCGAAGCAGTTGCCGGGGCTTTCAACGCAGACAAGGAGCATGACATAAGCGCAGTATATTGCGAACATCCATACCGTTGCAGCGGCAAAACTTGAGGTTTTCGGTGCGAAAAATACGAGCATGGAGATGATTCCGAGCGGAACGCAGCCGTAAAGAAGCCACGGGTGAATCTTGCCGCGCTTGGATTTGGTTTTATCAACGAGGAAGCCGATAATGATTTCAGCCGCCGCGCCGACAAATCCCGCAACAAGAAAAACTGTTGAAATAAGGGTGGCAAGAGAGTCGGAATTGAAGCTTTGGCTTTTAAACGCAAAGTCGGCGAAATATGTCTTTGCGTATTCGGGAACCCATCCGGAGAGAAGGGCAATGCCAAAAAGCCCTATTCCGTAAGAAAGCGCTTCTGTCGGCAGTTTTAATTTTTTTGAGCCAAAACGTATTTCCTTGGTTTTTAAATATTTCTGCATTTT
>DNGF01000155.1:233-5784 GCA_003486665.1 Oscillospiraceae bacterium | reverse complement strand
TTTATTGAAATTTCAATAAAAATATGCAAAAAACAAGTCTGTAACATTTGTCATAAGATGTTTGACACATTGCATTTTTGTGATATAATAGCTGTGTATAAATACGGTAAGGTGATATATATGTTTGATTTTATCAGAATAGCCTGTGCGGTTCCGGAGGTCGAGGTCGGCGATACGGAGCTTAATACACAGAAAATAATCGAATACATTGATATAAACAAGGACGCCGATGCAATAGTTTTTCCTGAGCTTTGCGTTACGGGATATACCTGCGCCGATCTTTTCTTTCAGAAAACGCTGACGGACGGTGCGAAAAAAGGTATTGCCGAGATCGTCAAGGCAACCGAAAACTGCAATTCTCTCGTTGCGGTCGGGGCGCCGCTGCTTATCGGCGGTCAGCTCTACAACTGCGCGGTTGTAATGTCATGCGGCAGGGTGAACGGTATAGCTGTTAAGACCTTTATACCGACTTACAACGAGTATTATGAAAAGCGCTGGTTCTGTTCCGCTGCGGACCTTAAATGCGGTTCAATCGGTTCGGACGAGCTGGGACTCGATGAAAAATACGATATACCGGTTGGCAACAATCTTATTTTCAACTGTTCGGGAGTTAAGCTCGGCGTTGAAATATGCGAGGATCTCTGGGCGCCGCTTCCTCCGTCAACGCTTCTCAGCCTTGCCGGTGCGGAGGTTATACTCAATCTTTCTGCGTCAAACGAAACGATAATGAAGAGAAAGTACAGAACCGAGCTTGCGGCGCAGCAGTCGGCAAGATGTCTTTGTGCCTATGCTTACGCAAGCGCAGGAATGACCGAATCGACAACGGATCTGATTTTTTCCGGACATTCTCTTATTTGTGAAAACGGAGCTGTTCTTGCACAGAACGACAGGCTTATTGACGGCGGATATTCGCTTAAGCATGACGTTGATCTCGGCAAGATAAGAGCCGACAGGGCGGAGAACAAAACCTTTGCCGACTCGGCGTCAATCTACCTTGACGGCAGGGATTACGTTGAAGTTAAAACCGATGGGAATGCTGAATGTGACGGCAGGCTTTACGAAGTCAAAAAGCTTCCGTTTGTTCCCTCGGACAAAAAGGACAGAATCGAGCGCTGTATGGATATTTTCCGTATGCAGGTTGCAGGACTGAGCAAACGTGCTTCAAAGGTCGGCGGCAAGATGGTTCTCGGAGTTTCCGGCGGACTGGACTCCACGCTTGCTCTGCTTGTATGCGCCGAAACGGCACGTCAGCTCGGACGAGATCCGTCCGATGTTATTGCAATAACTCTTCCCTGTTTCGGCACGACAAAAAGGACGCACTCAAACGCATGGGAGCTTATGAAAACACTCGGCGTTCATTCTATGGAGATCGACATTAAGGAGGCTTGTACGCTTCATTGCCGCGATATCGGCCATCCGACGGATAAGTTTGACGTGACCTATGAGAATATCCAGGCACGCGAGAGAACGCAGGTTTTGATGGACTATGCGTGTAAGGTAGGCGGCTTTGTCGTAGGAACGGGTGATCTCAGCGAGCTTGCCCTCGGCTGGTGTACCTACAATGCCGATCACATGAGTATGTACGGCGTTAACTGCGGCGTGCCGAAGACCCTTGTACGGTGGATGATAGCGGCGCTGATAGATTATAATATCTTTCCGGACAGCACCCATGTGCTTGAGGATATAATTGATACGCCGATAAGTCCGGAGCTTCTTCCTCCGGATGAAAACGGAAATATTCAGCAGGAAACGGAAGAGATAATCGGACCGTATGCACTTCACGATTTCTTCCTTTATTATCTTCTTCGTTTCGGCTTTTCGCCGTCGAAGATATATTTTCTTGCACAGAAAGCATTTAAAGAGGATTTTGACAGTGAAACAATACTTAAATGGCTCAAGGTATTCTACAGGAGATTCTTTACTCAGCAGTTTAAGAGAAGCTGTCTGCCCGACGGAGTAAAGATAGGCAGTGTTTGTCTTTCTCCGCGAGGGGATTGGAGAATGCCGAGCGACGCTTCATACGGAATATGGCTCAGGGAGATAGAAGAGCTGAAATAAATACGGAACGAGAGAAATATTATGAAAGATTTGCGGGAAAAAAGATTTACCGTTGTATTTTTATTGACGGCGGCGATCATGGCAGTTCAGATTACAGACGTCTTTTTTATAAAAAGCAACGAAACAATAATAGGCGATACCGTGGTCGCAAGAGTTTTGGGGCTGATCATGCTTGCGGCGGCTTCAAAAATGCTGAGGTTTAATTTGAAAAGAAGATGCCTGAACAGCTTCGGATGTGTATTTGAATTGCTGTACGGCGTCGGATTTTCACTTGCGCCGATCGTTGTTATATATGCGGCGGAGTTTATTTATTTTAAACTTAAAGGCTTTTATCATGAAGTGAGCATTTCGCTGAATCCTCCGAACAGCGCGGGACGCGGCGTGCTTATTTCATTGACTGTTTATATAGTCGCTTTGCTTATTAATGTGTTTTTCAAGGAGCTTTACAGAGGCTTCATGCTGAATCAGCTTTGCAGAAAATTCGGAGCCAATAAATCCAATTTTATTCAGGCGGTAATTTTTACGCTTATGTCGGGTATTGTTGCGATCAAAGCCCTCTTTGACGGAAAATTTGAAAACTGCGCCGCCGCAGATGTCGCAATAACGGTGACGGCTTCTGCTTTGACTGTGCTTATCAGCTCTCTGCGATGGGGCTACTATTATAAGGTCAACGGCTCTGTTTGGATGGCTGTTGCCGATCATTTTGTCAATATGGTTATAACGACAAGCGTATATTTTTCAAATGACCGCTTGCCTGACAAATGGCTTCTCGTAACGGCTCTTGTTATCCAGATAATTTCGTGCGTGATTTTTATTCCGTTTTATTACAAGCGCGACAGGGTAAATGCCGAATATGCAAAGGAAATGAAAACCAGTCATGACGTTCTTGCCGCAATGAACGAGTCGAGCGAAAGTACGGATGCAAAAACTGCCTCAAATAATTTCCTTATGGCTATGAACGAAACCGAGCAGGTTAAAAAGTTCGGCAATATCAGAGAAAACGAGGTTCTTGATTTTGACAGGGAACCGAAAGCTTATACAAAAAAGTTCGGTCCGTCATATGCGGAAAAAAACGAACCGGTTAAAAATGATGAAAAAAAGACCGAGAGCGAAAACAGCCACGGCAAAAAAAGAAGAATGAGAAGCACGGAAAATGTTCCGGAAAATGCCGAAAGCATTTCAAAGCTTGTTGATGAATATTTTAAAAAGCAATTTGACAAAAGTACGTATAATTAAAGAGGGGAAAACAGAATGAGAATTGAAAAGGAGAACTCAGTCAAGGCATATAAGGTTTTTTTGATTGCTTTGCTGATATCTTTTTGCACTATCCTGCCGATTTTGATAAGCAACCGCTTTAACCTGTATATGGTCGGCGATTACATGACGCAGCAGATTCCTTTTATTAAGGAAAGCAGAAGAATGTTTCTTTCGGGTACTCCGTTTTGGAGCTGGAACACATTCCTCGGAGCAAATTATATAGGCTCATATTCCTTTTATGTTTACGGCAGTCCTTTCTTTTGGCCGCTTGTGGTTCTGCCGGAGAGATTCCTCGGCGCGGGACTTGCCGCGATGTTTGTATTGAAGCACGCTGTTGCGGCTATGACTGCGTTTGCATATCTGAAAAGACACATCGGTTCGCGTTTTTATGCCGCTGCCGGTGCGTTTATGTATGCCTTTTCATCTTTTTCAATGGATTCATCGTTCTATTATCACTTCCTTGATGTTATAGCGTTTTTTCCGTTGGTGTTGTATTTTACCGATGAGGTACTTGAAAAAAGAAAGCCTTATCTGTTGTTTCTTGTATCGCTGCTGAATGCGCTTGTTAACTATTATTTTTATATCGGAACATCTATTTTCTTCTTGATCTATCTTGTGGTAAGAATAAAAAGTGAAGAGAAGTATAAGTTCAGGGACGGCTTCAGATGTCTTATGTACTATGGATTCGGCGGATTGGCGGCGGCTGTGATACTTCTTCCGTCGGCATTGACCTTGCTTGAAACCGATAAGGCGACATCAAGCCATGACGGTGCGTTCTTTGCAGGAATTTATGCTATTCCGCATATTTTCAAGATCATAAAGGGCTTGATTTTGCCGAGTGAGGGAATACTCGGTTCCGCTATCGGAATGAGGTATGCCGAGTATTGCTCGACAACCGCTTTTATTCCTCTTTTCGGTGCATTTTTCTGGATAACGGAGCTGAAAGGCAAAAGCAAAAGCTGGAGTACAAGGCTGATGAAGGTTTGCCTTATAATTACTCTTATTCCTTTCGGAAACGGTATTTTCAATCTCTTTTCATACATGGCATACACACGCTGGTGGTATGCTCTTATCCTTATTTTGATTTTGGTTTCTCTGAGAGTTATTGAGAACATTAAAGAAAGCGGCGAGGATTTTTCGCCGAAATACAAGTTTGCCGCGAAGACGATAACGGTGCTTGCCGCCGTATTTTGGGCGCTGCTCGGTGTTGCGAAGACGGTGTATGTTTATGTCCTCAAGTGTCCGTCACAGAAAAAGGTACTCGAAATCATGGGAAGATACCTTAAGGCTTCACGCTTTCAGAACCGCTTCAGAATGGGGGATCTCAGGTACCTTTTGGTGCTGATTGCCTTGATTCTTCTGTCTTACGGAGTGCTTGCGATACTCATAAAGAAAAAATTCATTTTCGACCCGAAAAAGGTTGCCGCGGCGACCGCTTTGGTTTGTGTGCTGAGCTATACGCTCTATCTTCAAAACGAGATCTACTCCTATAAGGGCAGTAACTATGAATATGTTTCACAAGAGGCTCGGACAGAGGAAACGGTTTATTCCTCCAGAGTGATGAATAACCGCAAATATGCGAATTACGGCATGATAATAAACAGACCGACGGCTTCAACCTTTAACAGCTTTAAGTCCCATGCCACCTCGCAGTTTTGCCGTATTGCCGGCTATTATGTCGGCGGTATGCCTACAACTAAAGCTTTTTACACAACACCTGCGATTCAGTCCGTTCTGAGTCTGTCCGAGGTTATTGAAAAGGACGGCAGTATAAGCAGTGCGGAATACTATGTCCCGTTCGGCTTCACTTATGATTACTATGTAATTGATGATGTGAAATTCACCAAGAGCAAAGCGGAAAACGACAGGCGAATAGAGCTTATGACAAAGGCTTGCTATGTTTCTAAGGAAAATGAAGCTAAATTAAGCGGACTTCTGACAAAGCTTGATGAGAATGAAGCGTTTGATTGGAAGCAGGAAGCTGAAAACAGAAAAGCTTCGGCTTGTGTTTCATTTGAAATGAATTCATCCGGATTTAAGGCCGTATCGAATGGTGAAAAGGAAAGACTTGTTTATTTCAGCGTACCAAATGACAGCGGATGGCAGGTTAGTGTCAACGGTAAGGATACCGATATTATTGAAATAAACGGCAGAATGATGGGCATAATCGTTCCTGCCGGCAGGGCAGAAATCGAAGCCCGATTTATTCCTCCCGGACTGAAAATCGGAGCGGCGG
>DNGF01000155.1:0-140 GCA_003486665.1 Oscillospiraceae bacterium | reverse complement strand
CGGCCTGATCGATTGGCAGAGAAAAAAGAAAAAGGCATAAAAATAGGGCAGTCTGCAAAAAAATGCAGGCTGCCGATTTTGTTTTTATTTTACAGTCCGAGAAGTTCAAGCACCTTTTCTTTCGGCATATAACCGACTGC
>DNGF01000014.1:5476-6174 GCA_003486665.1 Oscillospiraceae bacterium | reverse complement strand
GTGCACCCTGAGCTGTTGACAACACGATGACACGGATAACTGCCGTAGAATTCGGCACGGCTCAGAACCTTTCCGACAAGCCGAGAATTTTTGTCGCGCCCGATGAGCTTGGCAATCTGACCGTAGCTCGCCACCCGACCGCTGGGGATTTCCTCCACAACGGACAGAATTTCATATATCAGACTGTCATCAAGAATTTTGCTCATAGTGCCGCTCCGTTTAAAATATATAGCATAATCATAGCATTGAAGCAAAATTCTGTCAATCGAAAAATTTGTGAAAAAGGATCTGCGCCAGATGCGGCATCCCCCTGTTATCTTCTCATGAGCTTGTTTGTGTAGAGCTTATGTATGCCGAATTTCCAGCAAAGGAGCATTCCGAACACTGCGCCGACTGCCGCCTGAAGAATCTGGAACGGAAGCTTTATAATTGCGGCTTCGGGCGTACCGTAAAAGAAGGCTCTGCCGATAGTATAACCGATAATCATTATGACTGCGCCGACCGTAACGCCGATTCCGGAAGAGAGTACGGGCCTCTTTTTCAGAACATAGTGGGAGAATACGGAAATGACTATTGCCTGCAAGCCGTGGGTTATGAGAGAAACCCACATCGGAGTCGGGTAGAAGAAAAGGTCACCGAGAAATGCGCCTATGCCGCCGACCATGAATGCCGCCAACGGGTCAAGAATTATCGCCGCA
>DNGF01000014.1:0-5434 GCA_003486665.1 Oscillospiraceae bacterium | reverse complement strand
CCCCGCCACGGGAACACCGAAAGAGCTGAGCGCTACGTTCATTGCCATAAGCACTGCCGTTGTGCAGATCCACATTGTGTTCTGTCTTGCTGTTCTTTTTGTTTGCATTGTGTTTTCCTCCTTGCAAATCGTTTGGAAATATTATATAATAGCTCTGATAATATAAAATAGTCAGAAACGGAGAAAAATATATAACCAGATGAAGTACAAGATAGATAAACAGAATCGTCCTGTGTATTTGCAGATTTATAAGCAGATCCGAGATGATATAACAAGCGGAGCGTTTGCTTTTAACAGCAAGCTTCCGTCCAAAAGACTGCTTGCCGATGAGGTCGGCGTAAGCACGATAACCGTTGAACACGCATATGAGCTTCTTTGCGACGAGGGATATATAGAACCGAGGGAGCGCAGCGGATATTTTGTGATTTTCAGTCCGAATGACGGCTTTGCCGAGGTTTCGCATATATCCGAATTGCCCAAGGTTCATGCTTCATCGGCACGCTCAACTTTTTCGATTTCTCTTTTGAGCAAAACCATGCGTAAGGTTCTGTCGGATTATAATGACGTTATTCTCGAAAAGTCGCCGAATGCCGGCTGTGCTGAGCTGAGAACCGCGCTGAAGCTGTACCTTGCGCGTAACAGGGGAATAAATGTTGAAATCGAGCAAATTGTCATCGGTTCGGGTGCGGAATATCTTTACAGACTGATCGTTGACCTACTCGGCAGGGATAAGGTCTATGCTATTGAATCGCCGTCTTATCAAAAAATCGAGCAGGTCTACCGCGCGGCAGGAGTGAAATACGAGCCGCTTCCGCTTTGCAACGACGGAATCGACACGGCGGCATTGGCTGAAAGCCGAGCCGATGTTTTGCACACAACGCCGTACAGAAGCTTTCCCACGGGAGTCACGGCTTCGGCTTCGAAGAGATATGAATATATTCGCTGGTCGGATAAGGCGGACAGATTTATCATAGAATCCGATTACGATTCGGAGTTTTCGGTTTATTCAAAGCCGACGGAAACGCTTTTTGCACTTTCCGATCACGATAACGTGATTTATCTTAATACATTTTCAAAAACGATTTCGCCGTCCCTGCGTGTCGGATATATGGTTTTGCCCAAGAGGCTTGTTCAGCCGTTCAATGACAGGCTCGGTTTTTATTCCTGCACCGTTCCGACTTTTGAACAGTTCGTTCTTGCCGAATTGATAAATAACGGTGACTTTGAAAGGCATATCAACCGCGAGCGCCGCAATAAAAGACGCGAGGCGAAAAAGGAGAAGCAAAAAGCCAATTGACTTTTACAGTATGCCTTGAAGCTCGGATTCCATAAATTATCCATTCCGAGTTCCGTAAAGCTATTGAATTTTAAAAAAGCTTGTATTATAATAAGTTCCTAAAAAAACTAAGGAGTCTTTTCATTTGGCGAAGAATAAATTTGAAATTGATATGATCAACGGAACGATCATGAACAAGATGGTTTCATTTGCGCTTCCGCTTATGCTGTCAGGCATTTTACAGCTTCTGTTTAATGCCGTTGATATTATAGTAGTCGGCAGATTCAGCGGAAGTCAGTCGCTTGCCGCGGTCGGTTCGACTTCATCTCTTATAAATATGCTCACGAATTTGTTCATCGGTATTTCGCTCGGAGCGAATGTTCTTGCCGCACGCTTCTATGCCGCGGGCAGACATAAGGAAATGTCCGAAACCGTACATACTTCTATTGCAACAGCCTTTGTAAGCGGTGTTATCATGATTTTTGTCGGTATTTTCTTTTCACGTCCGGCGCTTGAACTGATGGATACACCGTCCGATGTCATTGATCTTGCAACGCTTTATATGCGGATTTATTTTGTCGGAATGCCGTTCTTTATGCTCTATAACTACGGCGCGGCAATACTTCGAGCGGTAGGTGATACCAAACGACCGCTGATTTTTCTCATAATTTCAGGCGTTGTAAATGCCTGTCTTAATCTTTTCCTTGTTATTGTCTTTAAAATGGATGTTGCCGGTGTTGCAATTGCAACGGTAATTTCGCAGATGATATCATGCGTGCTTGTTATCATTTGTCTTTATAAAACCGACTCCGTATATCAGCTTCGCTTTAAAAAGCTGAGGATAAAATGGGCGCTTCTCGGTCAGATATTCAGAATAGGAATACCTGCGGGAATTCAAAGCACGCTTATCAGCTTTTCAAACGTCCTTTTGCAGTCGTCGGTCAACTCCTTCGGCTCAATTGCAATGGCAGGCTATACGGCGGCGAACAATATACTCAGCTTCCTTTACATGGCGGCGAATTCCATCACTCAGGCTTGTATGAGCTTCACAAGTCAGAATCACGGCGCACGCAAGCCGAAAAGAATGGACAAGGTTCTGATAGACGGCTTGATACTTCAGGTTATAGTCTGTCTGACCCTCGGAGTTATTGCATACGTTTTCGGCAATCAGATCTCAAGCATTTATACAGACGATCCGAATGTAATAAAATGCTCGGTTGAGATTCTGGCGCTTACAACGATTCCGTACTTCCTGTGCGGCATTATGGATACATTCCCCGGAGTTCTGCGCGGTATGGGAAGGTCAACCGTGCCGATGATACTTTGTCTTTTGGGAACAGTCGGCGTGAGAATACTGTGGATCTACTGCTTTTTCCCTCACAACAGAACGCTCGGCTATCTGTTTATTTCCTATCCGACCTCGTGGATAGCAACAATTTTGATGCAGCTGATTTACTATATTTTCGTCAGAAAAGCGGTTCACCGAGAGCTGAATTCATCGGCTGAATACAATTTGCAATAAGTATTGACAACAGCATTTTTTAATGCTATAATACCGACACTGCCACCGGGTAGAGATGCCAATAGGCGTCCGTTGACACATCATTAGGTCATTGAAGATGTGTCTGCGGACGCTTTTTTTATTTATAAGGAGGAAAAAACATGGCAAAGAAAAGGTATTTCACAACAGGGGAGCTTCTGCTCTGGGGATTATCGGTTTTGGCGATCATCGTATCGTTTTTGATCTTTGACCGAGAAAGCTGGGTAACGCTCGCAGCTTCGATTATAGGCGTAACATCCTTGATATTCAATGCAAAGGGCAATCCGCTCGGACCGCTGCTTATAATAATTTTCAGCGTGTTCTACGGTTATATTTCATACACATTCAGGTATTACGGCGAGATGATAACATATCTCGGAATGTCCGCACCCATGGCTGTATTTGCGCTTGTTTCGTGGCTGAGAAATCCGTATAAGGGCAATAAAGCGCAGGTTGCTGTAAAGAATCTCGGTAAAAAAGAAGCGGTGTTTATGTTTGTGCTGTCCGCCGCTGTTACATTTGCGTTTTATTTTATCCTTGACGCATTAAACACCGCTAACATGATTCCAAGCACAATTTCTGTAACCACAAGCTTTTTGGCGGTCTATCTTACGTTCCGCCGAAGTGAATACTATGCGCTTGCATATGCCGCAAACGATGTAGTCCTGATCGTTCTTTGGACAATGGCGGCAATGCAGAATATTTCGTATCTCTCGGTTATAATCTGCTTCGCGGTTTTCCTTGTCAACGATTTATACGGTTTTGCAAGCTGGAAAAGGATGAAAAAAGCTCAGCAGACTGCGGATTCTGCCGACTGATACGACAAAAAACGTCTGCAAGACCAAGCTATATTCGTAAAAGTGCATTATCCACAAAAAAACAACGCCAATATTGTTTATTTACACTAATGTAAGTGCCTTGAACTTTGACGTAAAATAAATTATAATAGTATATGTACTGGTATAGTTAATTTCAAGTTTTTACATATTGGGAGTGTTGTATATGAAACGAAGGATAATTTCCGTTGCGATCACGGTTATGATTTTAACGGTTTCGGTGTTTCCGGGGCTTTCTGCACTTGCGGCAGGAAAGATACCGACCCTTTCGGGCGGTGTTTACCAGATCGGAACGGCGGACGAACTGATTTGGTTTGCCGACGCGGTAAACAGCGGCTCCCAATCAATCAAGGGTAAGCTTACAGCTGATATCAGGCTCAATGCCTCCGGCTCCACGGCAAACAAATGGACGCCGATCGGAACTCAGGAAAGTCCGTTCTGCGGAACCTTTGACGGCGACGGACATACCGTCAGCGGAGTTTATGTTGATACAGGTGACGGCGCAGGATTTTTCGGCAATGTTGTTATGCCGAGCAATTATTCGGAGGACGACGATACTCCCGAAAAAATGAACTCCGAATTTGTTCTTCAGCATACGGCAATAAGCATTAAAAATATTAAGATCACCGAAGCGGAGATTCACGGCGGCTACAGCGTAGGCGGTGTAGTCGGCTATGCCGAAAATCTCGGAATTTCGGACTGCTCGTTTGAAGGCAAGGTTTACGGAACAGGCAACAGCGTCGGCGGTGTTGTCGGCTGGTCATATTATTACACGGTTGTCAATCAGTGCCATTCATCCGGCACTGTAAGCGGAAATCAGCGTGTCGGCGGCATTACAGGCTATGCAAACGGAAATTCTGTCATCGTTAAGTGCTACGGCGATATGGCTGTTTCAGGCAAGATGTATGTCGGCGGCGTTGCAGGAACTCTTTCGGGTGCATTTCTTGAGGGTTGCTTTTTCCTCGGCTCCGTTGCGGCGGATGACTCTGTTGGCGGACTTGTAGGCTATGCGCTGTTCTCAACAGTCTGCGACGCGTACGCAATTGCTCCCGTTACAAGCACGGGCAAGGAGATCGGCGGTGCAATAGGCTCTGTTTACGGCAGTGAGTGCGACAGCACCTTCTACAGCTATGAAACGTCAGGTGTTGACGGCACGACGGGAGTCGGCAGAACCCTGGCTGATATGAAGCTTTCCTCCTTTGTTAAGGAGCTAAACGGCAGAAAGGCATATTTCTGCTTTGACTATACGGAAATTAACAACGGTTATCCTGTTCTTGCATGGATGCTTTCGCTTGATGTGTGGGCGGGAGATCGCTCTGTTCCTCAGAAAAATTCGAGCGGTACATATCTTATCTCAAAGCCATCGGAGCTTGCATGGTTTGCGGCTCTTGTAAACGGCAAGCTCAGCGGAATGGACGCCAACCCCAATGCGAATGCAACGGTTACTGATAACCTTTTGATGAATATTAATGTCAATGACGAAAGCTTCGGCGCGATCGAATGGACGCCGATAGGTATTGACGAGGCCCACGGGTATAACGGAATCTTTAACGGCGGCGGATATAATATTGCCGGACTGTATACCTCTTCAACCTCCGGGGACAACGGTACAAATATCGGACTTTTTGGATATGTCGGATCGGGTATGGTAACAAACACGGTTGTCCTTGACGGAAAATTATCAGGCATTGAAAATGTCGGCGGTATTGCAGGCTATGTCAAGAGCGGCACGATTATTAATTGCTGCTGTGACAGCGAGGTAAGCGGAGATAAGGCTGTCGG
>DNGF01000188.1:2408-3846 GCA_003486665.1 Oscillospiraceae bacterium | reverse complement strand
TTTTATGTAATTCACCCTGAGCAATGTCGTTCCCGCATAGTCGAAGCACGATACGTATTCGCCCTCTTTTCCGAGGTTAAAGACATAAAGCTTTGACGAGATCTCTCCGTTATCCGACTTAATCGCAGTAACTGCGGCGAACTTCCCGTTCGGTGAAAGATCAATATCCGTCACTCTTTCGCTGCTAAAATTCCATGTGAACTTTTCTTTTCCGCTTTTGGAATATACCTTCAAAACGGACTGAGCGTCTTTTCCGTAGGTTGCTACAGCATAGTTTCCCTTTGCCCCTATTGCAGCCGCCATGATTTTTTTATCAAGTGTTCCATCAAAAACTATATCCGAACCTCGCTGTACTCGGAATTTTCCCGAATCAAGGTCAAATACGATCATTCTTGAACCCTTGGACTTCATGACAGGATTAGAATAGGTGTGGCTGTTCGGCATAATTTCCTTAGCCGAAGACGTCAAAGCCGTTGTCTTATCGTCAAGCAAAAGAATAAGATTGGACTTGTTTACCGATATGCTCTTGACCCTGTCAGAGTCAATACTGTACGGATATCCGTCACCCGAACCGAGGCTCATAAAATATGTCTTAACGTCCGAAGTGAAGGTTGAAATCGTCATATTTCCGAGCTTCTGCGCCGCTGTCAATACGATAAGAATGATTACGGCGGCTGCCAGGCATACAGTCAGTATTCGTTTTGCGCGTTCGCTTATTCTTGTTTTCGACTTTTTTGAATTCCCCGTTTTTTTCAAATTCCTACCTCCCCGTAGCTGACGCTGTCAAGAAAGAGTCCGTGTGCCGGGGCGGTTCTGCCCGCCCTTTCTCTGTCCTTACTTTCTATTATAGCTGACAGTGTGTCTTTTTCAATTCTTTTTTCTGAAATTTCTATTAACGAACCGACCATTATCCTCACCATGTTGTAAAGAAAGCCGTCGCCCTCAACAAAAAAATCAACCTCATCGCCGTTTCTCGCAACGCCGCAGGCATAAATCGTGCGTACAGTGTCCTCAACACTGCTTCCCGATGAACAGAAGCCTGCAAAATCATGTGTTCCGACAAACTGCTGTGCCTGACCGTTTAAAAAATCCGCGTCGAGCTTTGATTTGTAATGCCATGCGTAATTTTTGAGAAACGGATTTTTCGCCTGTGAATTCCATATTCTGTAAAGATATCTTTTACTTTTACAATCATATCTCGGATGAAATTCAAGCGGCGCTTCCGAGCATGACTTAACGGCAACCGAATCCGGCAAAACTGCATTGAGCGCACCGACCAAGCGATAGCAGTCAATGTCACTCTCCGTTCTCAGCGTACAGCAAAAATCATTTGCATGAACACCTGCGTCCGTGCGGCTGCACCCTGTTATGCTTTCACGCACACCGAGGATTTTTTCAACGGCGTCCTGCAAGCATTCCTGAACGGTTATTCCGTTCG
>DNGF01000188.1:0-2386 GCA_003486665.1 Oscillospiraceae bacterium | reverse complement strand
TGCCAGCCGTGAAAATCCGTGCCGTCATACATCAGACGAAGCGCAAGATTTCTCATTTAACAAGCACCGCCTTGAAGTAGTAATTTAAAACTATAATTCCCGCGAAATAAACAAGAGCCGCTCCGAGCCATACAAAATCAACGGCGCGGAATTTCATCTGCTTCATTCTTGTTCTGCCCGGTCCGCCCGTATAGCAGCGGCAATCCATTGCATCGGCAAGCTCATAAGCACGCCTTATTGACGAAACGAAAAGCGGAACAATGATGGGAACAAGAGCCTTTACTCTTTGCATAAAGCTGCCGTTATCAAGGTCGGCTCCCCTCGCCTTTTGAGCGTTTGTAATTCTGTCGATCTCATCAATAAGAGTCGGAATAAAACGCAGAGCCAATGTCATCATCATTGCAAGCGTTGACACGGGTACCTTAATGAGCTTGAGCGGAGCAAAGAGCTTTTCAAGGGAATCCGTCAGAACGGTCGGTGTGGTTGTATAGGTTAAGAGAGAACTGATTACCACAAGACAAACAATTCTTATTGCCATAAACAGGGCTGTAAAAAGTCCGTTTGTCGTGATGTGGATAAAGTGCCAGTTTACAAGCTCCGTGCCGCCGCGGATATAGAAAATGTTCAATATTGAAGTGAACAGAACTATAACGACGATCGGCTTAAGACTTTTTACGACCATCTTCACGGGAACCTTTGAAATTATATTAACTATCAATGTGAAAAGCACCATAAGACCGAGAGCCTCAAAGCTTTTACACATAAAAATCGAAACAATAAACAAAACCGTCAGTATTATCTTCATTCTTGCGTCCATTCGATGAATCGGCGATTCAACATTGTAATACTGACCTATCGTGATGTCTTTTAACACCGTTTGCACCTCCTGTGCAGGGAAAATAATAGCAGCTTACCTCGTCAGAACCTCAACGGCACGGTCAACGGTATAGACAGAACCGAAATCGTGTCCGTTCCTTTTGAGTATCTCAAATACCTTTGAAATCTGCGGAATGTTCAGTCCTATCTCACGAAGCCTTTCGGCGTGAGAATAAACCTCATCAACGGTTCCGTACATTTCAAGCCTTGCATTATTCATAACCGCAACCTTGGTAGCGATTCTTGCAACGTCCTCCATGCTGTGAGAAACAAGCAGAACCGTGCTTCCCGTCTTTTCGCGGTAGTTTTTAATCATGTCAAGGATCGTATCTCTTCCTATCGGATCAAGACCCGCCGTCGGCTCGTCAAGAATGAGAACCTTGGGCTGCATTGCGATAACTCCGGCTATCGCCGCTCGTCTTTTTTCGCCGCCGGAAAGGTCGAAGGGTGATTTTTCCAACAATTCCTTTTTTAAACCGACATATGCTGCGGCATAGGCTATCCTTTTAGCAATTTCTTCGTCCGGAAGCTTCATGTTCTTCGGTCCGAAAGCGATATCCTTGTAAACGGTTTCCTCAAAAAGCTGATATTCGGGATACTGGAAGCATAGACCGACTTTAAAACGAGCCTCTCTCGTTGCCTTTTTATCCGACCAAATATCGACTCCGTCAACGATCACCTTACCGCTGTACGGCTTAAGGATTCCGTTAAAATGCTGAACGAGGGTGCTTTTGCCGGAACCGGTATGTCCGATCACTCCGACCAATTCGCCCTCTTCTATATCAAGATTTATATTGTCAATTGCCTTTGACTCGCTCGGCATTCCCTCGTTGTAAAGGTGAGTAACGCCCTGCATTGAAAGTATCGGCATCACTTCTTCACCTCCAGAATTCTGAGAATAGCCTCGGCACATTCATTTTCATCAAGTATATCATCGGGAAGCTTGAAGCCTTTTTTTCTGAGCCTGTAGGCAAGCTCGGTTGCCTGCGGAACATCAAGTCCCAGCTTTTTCATCTTTTCAACGTTTCTGAAAACCTCTTTCGGAGTGCCGTCCATAGCGATTCTTCCGCCGTCCATAACAACGACTCTGTCCGCCTTAACCGCCTCATCCATATAGTGAGTGGTGACAAACACGGTGATACCGCGTCCGGCTGCTTCGTAGATCAGTTCCCAAAACTGCCGCCTGGTTGCGGGGTTGGCACCACCCGTAGGCTCATCGAGGAAAACCAACTTGGGGTCGTGAAAAATACTCACCGAAAAAGCGAGTTTCTGCTTCCAGCCAAGGGGCAGGCTCGCCACTATGTCGTCGCCGTTCTCGCTGAAGTCAAGCCTGCTGAGCAACTGCTCGGTCTTGCGGACAATTTGTTTGCGAGGCACTCCATATATGCCGGCAAACAGCCGGATGTTTTCCCTCACCGTCATGTCGTCGTATAGCGAAAAGCGCTGGCTCATATAGCCTATGTTCTGCTTAATCTGCTCATATTGCGTTGAGGCGTCAAACCCCGCCACC
>DNGF01000203.1:271-3881 GCA_003486665.1 Oscillospiraceae bacterium | reverse complement strand
TTCCTCTTCCCGTTCGGCTGGGGCGAGATCAACGGTACGCATAACAGAACGAACTTTGACCTCACAAGACATCAGGAATACAGCGGTCAGAAGCTTGAGTATCTCGATCCGGAAACCAACGAAAGATATATACCTTTTATAATAGAGTCCACATACGGACTTGACAGAACGGTTCTTGCTCTTCTCTGCGAGGCGTATGACGAGGAAGTTATTGACGCAGAAAAGAACGATAAAAGAGTTGTTCTCCACCTCAATCCGGTAATTGCTCCGTATAAGGCTGCGGTTCTTCCTCTTTCCAAAAAGCTTTCCGCAGACGCTCTCAAGGTTTATGAAAAGCTTCAGAAGGACTTTATGGTTGATTTTGACGAAACAGGATCAATCGGAAAGAGATATCGCCGTGAGGACGAAATCGGAACTCCGTTCTGCATTACATTTGACTTCGATTCTCTTGAGGATAACTGCGTAACGGTTCGTGACAGAGATACAATGGAACAGGTTCGTATGCCGATTGATGAAATCGGTGAATATATTTCGTCAAAAATTACATTCTAATTATTGACGAACAAAAAACATACAGCAATCATTGATTAATTGAAATTGGAAGGCAAAACTATGAAAAAAATCAAATTTACAGAAACAGTTCTCCGCGATGCTCAGCAGTCGCTGATTGCAACGAGAATGCCTTTTGAAACCTTTGAGCCTATTCTTTCAACGATGGACAAGGCGGGCTACTACTCGCTTGAGTGTTGGGGCGGCGCAACATTTGATTCATGCCTGCGTTACCTTAACGAGGATCCGTGGGAAAGACTCAGAAAGATTCGCAAGGCTTGTCCGAACACAAAGCTTCAAATGCTCCTCCGAGGTCAGAATCTTCTCGGTTACAAGCATTACCCGAACGATGTTGTCAGAAAGTTTGTTGCAAAGAGTGTTGAGAACGGAATCGACATCATCAGAATTTTTGACGCGCTTAATGACGTAAGAAACCTTGAGGTTGCCGTTGATCAAACGATCAAGTCGGGCGCACACGCATCGGGAACGATCTGCTACACGCTCAGTCCGGTTCACAACACAAAGGCTTACATTAAGCTTGCCAAGGATATGGAAAGCATGGGCGTTCAGTCCATTTGTATCAAGGACATGGCGGGTATTATCAGCCCGAAGGAAGCTTACGAGCTTGTAGGCGCACTTAAGGAGAATGTTAAGCTCCCGATCATTCTTCATACACACTGCACAACGGGTCTTGGCCCGATGACCTTGCTCAAGGCGGCGGAAGCAGGTGTTGATGTTATCGACACTGCAATTTCAAGCTTCTCCGGCGGCACAAGTCAGCCTGCAACCGAAACACTCAACTATATTCTTACTCAGGACGGCTACAAGACAGGTCTTGATACGGATGTTCTCAAAGAGATCAACGATTTCTTCAAGCCTGTTAAGGCGGACGCGCTCAAGAGCGGACTTCTCAATCCCGTTGTTCTTTCAACAGATACGGACGCTCTGACATATCAGGTACCGGGCGGAATGCTCTCTAACCTTGTTGCTCAGCTTACGGCTCAGAAGAAGATGGACAAGTTTGAGGAGGTTCTCGAAGAAACTCCGAGAGTAAGAAAAGACCTCGGATATCCGCCGCTTGTTACTCCGATGAGCCAGATGGTCGGCGTTCAGGCAACATCAAATGTTCTCGCCGGTGAGAGATACAAGAATGTTTCCAAAGAGATCCGCGCTTATGTAAGGGGCGAGTACGGCAAGGCTCCGGGCAAGATCGACCCTGCACTTATCAAAAAGGTTCTCGGTGATGAAAAGCCGATCAAGGGCAGATATGCCGACACCCTCGGCGACGGTTACGAAGCCGCAAAGGCAGAGATCGGCGCAAAGGCACACAGCGAGGAGGATGTTCTTTCATATATCGCATTCCCCACTCAGGCCGAAGCTTTCTTCGACAAGCGTGACGAGAGAGCGAAGAACACATTCAAATATACCATTGAAAAAATTGATTGAGGAGGAATGAAAAGATGCAAATGACTCCCAAGCTTCTCGGCGTTTTTGCTAAAATATATGGCTCAAACGATGTTATGAATTTCGGCAAAGCGGCGCTCGTTGCGGTTGTAGGCTTTATTACGGTTATAGTCGTGCTTGCAGTTATCGCTTTGTTCATTAAGGCTATTGCATTCATTTTTGACAAGT
Organism: Oscillospiraceae bacterium; assembly: GCA_003486665.1. Taxonomy (GTDB): domain Bacteria; phylum Bacillota; class Clostridia; order Oscillospirales; family Acutalibacteraceae; genus CAG-488. Next base: position 1,700 of record DNGF01000203.1, on the reverse strand, counting down.
CGGCAAAGAAATCAACAAATCCGGCACCGGCAGCGGTTCAGCAGACTGCACCTGTTATGCCTGTATCACAGCCTGCACAGTCCGGCGTTGAGCTTGTTAATGTTGACGAACCCACAGCGGCGGTCATCATGGCGATCGTAAGTCATCAAAGCGGAATAAGCCTTGACAGGCTCGCATTTAAATCCATTAAATTATCGGAGGACAAATAAATGAAATATGTTGTTACGTTAAACGGAAAAAAGTATGATGTAGAGGTTAACGAAAGCGAAGCTGTTATTACCTCCGTAAGCAATGCCGCTCCTGCAGCTCCCGTTGCTCCCGTTGCAGCAGCTCCGGCTCCGGCGGCAAGCACAGCTCCCGGCGCACCTGCGGCAGTAGTAGGCACGGCAGTCAGCGGAACTCAGATAATATCGCCTATGCCCGGCACGATTCTTAAACTGAATGTTGCCGAGGGTCAGGCTGTTAAAGCCGGCGACGTTGTTCTTATTCTCGAAGCAATGAAAATGGAGAACGAGATCGTTGCTCCCTGCGACGGCACAATCAAGCAGCTCCTTGTTTCAAAGGGATCGACTGTTGATACGGATCAGATTCTCGCAGTTTTATAATAAAGGACGGTATTCAAGATGGACTTAATTTTAAATGTTTTGAAAGGCTTGTGGGAATCGTCCGGATTTGCATCTCTTGAGTGGCAGAATTTTGTAATGATTCTTGTTTCGTTCGCATTCCTTTTCCTTGCCATTCATCCCAAATTCAGATTTGAACCGCTTCTGCTGGTTCCCATTGCATTCGGTATTCTTCTTGCAAACCTTCCCGGCGCAGGCATCATGGATGACCTTACCGCCGGTCAGATCTTTGGCGGCGACGGTTCGCTTGCCGGTCAGGGTGAGCATTGGTACGACTCCGGTGTTCTGCGAATTATTTACGCCGGTGTTAAATCAAACATATTCCCGTGTCTTATCTTCATGGGCGTCGGTGCAATGACAGACTTCGGACCGCTTCTTTCAAACCCTGTCAGCCTGCTTCTCGGAGCGGCGGCACAGCTCGGTATTTATGTTGCGTTCCTTATAGCAATCGCTCTCGGATTTAATCCGCAGGAGGCAGCTTCAATCGCTATCATCGGCGGTGCAGACGGTCCTACGGCTATTTACCTTACGTCAAAGCTGGCATCGCATCTTCTGGCGCCGATCGCACTTGCGGCATATTCCTACATGGCACTTATTCCGCTTATTCAGCCGCCGATCATGAAAGCGCTTACAACGAAGAAAGAGCGCGAAGTCAAGATGACTCAGCTCAGAAAGGTTACAAAGACAGAGAAGATCATCTTCCCGGTAATCGTTCTTGTGCTTGTTGCGCTTCTTCTTCCGTCGGTTGCTCCGCTTCTCGGTATGTTCATGCTCGGTAACCTCTTCCGTGAGTGCGGCGTGACGGA
>DNGF01000203.1:0-188 GCA_003486665.1 Oscillospiraceae bacterium | reverse complement strand
ACAACATCATTGTTATTCTTCTCGGTGTTACAGTCGGTGCAACGGCAAACGGACAGACCTTCCTTCAGGTTCAGACGCTTAAGATCGTTGCTCTCGGACTCATTGCCTTCTCGTTCTCTACTGTAGGCGGAGTTCTGCTCGGAAAACTTCTTTATCTCGTTACGGGCGGCAAGATCAATCCGCTCATC
>DNGF01000276.1 GCA_003486665.1 Oscillospiraceae bacterium | reverse complement strand
GGTTTCCATGGTGAACGGCAGATGCGGAAAAAGAGCCGATAATGAAACAGGATGGGATGATCTCATTTCTCGCGGCTACAGCGTAATTGAAACCGATTTTCCTGCCGAGCTGACCGAGTATATAGAGAAGACCGAAACGGCGGCAACCGATCTTGAAAAGTATATTGACCTTTATGACCGTACCGATCTTTCTCCGTACACGAGCGAGAGCGAAAAGGCTTTCAGCTCTGCCCTTTTAACGGCAAAGGAGCTTCTTAACACCAAGGCTTCTTTCTCACAACTTACAGAAGCCCGCTCGGCACTGCAATCATCCCATGATTCTCTGACCGTAGGTGAGAAGAAGAATGTCACATTGAAATTCAATTTTACTCCCGGCAGGATCACAGCCGTTGTTCTTTGTGCGGCGGCTTTTATAATCGGAACACTGTACCTCAGGAGTAAAAGAAAAACGACCGATAATTAAAGCGCTCACCGCAATTAAGCGGTATCACTTTAAACTTATAATAGGAGGGGTCAAACATGGAAATCGAAGAAAAAATCCACCTTCAACGTGCGGATTATCCCGAACAAGTCGGAATTTCTTCAAAGACAATTTCCGAGCTTATCGAGGATTTCCGTGCACACAACGTTGAAGTTCACAGCATAATGATATTAAGGGAGGGAAAGGTTGCCTACGAAACATGGGCGGCGCCTTACTCCCCCGAACGTCCCCACATGATGTATTCGGTCAGCAAAAGCTTCACCTCAACTGCGGTCGGCTTTGCCATTGAGGAAGGCTTAATGACTCTTGAAACCAGACTCATTGATATTTTCCCCGAATACAGACCGAAAGAACCGGATGAAAATCTTGAAAAGCTGAATGTCCATCATCTTCTCTCCATGCAGTCGGGAAAAAATGTCAGTGTTTTCTCCGACAAAGCAAAAAATCACTGGATCAAAGATTTTTTTGATTCCTCTTGGAAATTCTCGCCCGGTGACGGTCACTGGCAATACATAAGCGAAAATCAATATATGCTTTGCGCTATGCTAACAAGGATAACAGGAATGTCGGTTGTAGAATACCTGACTCCGAGGCTTTTCGAGCCGCTCGGAATAGACGTTCCGTTCTGGGAGCATGACGTTGACGGAATTGAAGCAGGCGGCTGGGGACTGTATCTCAAAACCGAGGATCTTGCAAAGTTTATGTATTGCTACCAACAGCACGGAAAATTCAACGGCAAACAGGTTATTCCGGAAAAGTGGACTTATCTCGCGCAGAAGGTTCACGCAAACAATTCGCCGTTCACAAATGTTATTGACAGTCAGTGCGGATACGGCTACTGTTTCTGGCGCTGCGGCGGAATCAACGGCTACAGAGCCGACGGTATGTTCTCGCAATTCGGAATAATATCCAACGACGACGACATTGTTTATGTAATGACCGCCGGAGAAATAAATGAGCAGAAAACAAGGGATTGTATCTGGCGCCACTTCAACAAGCTTATTATTGATAACGACGGCGAACCGACTCCGAAAGTCAAGCCGGAATTGGGCACACTGCCCGATGATCTTGAAGAAAGAGAACACAGCAGATTTGAAAAAGAGCTTGACGGCAAAACAATTTCTATGCAGATAAATCCCATTCTCAATGCCGCAGGATTCCCGTTCAGTATGCTCCCGATCCCGATCGTATATATGTCGGGCAACAGAGCCGGAAACGTTGACAATATTATCTTCCGTTTCAACGGCGATACCTGCACAATGACCTGGGACGAAGGAAAAGAAAACAATACCATTGTCTGCGGAATGGACGGAAAGGCAAGATCAAGTCCGATCACACTTGCCGGAATGAACTTCACAGCGTTCTCTACGGCGGCATGGGTGGACAAAAGCACTATTGAAGTACATATGCGTCCTGTAGGCGGAATATGTATGAGAAAAATCAAGCTGAGTTTTAACGGACACATTGTCACTCTTCGTCCGTCAAGCCAAATGCCGATAAGCGCAATGGCTGAATCACTGGCGCTTGACGTTGATTCGTTTTTCCCACCGATACTTCACAAGTTCGGACTGGTTGCTTTTGATCAGCTGCCCGGAATAATTGACGCCCCGATACTCGGAAGGATAAAATAATCTTGAAAAAATAAAATTGATTTATACTTTTATTTATTCGAGGTGACGATACTATGGATGATAGATTATATTATGTTTCTTTTGCTGTTCTTCTTGTTGCAATATCGGTTGTTATACCGTTCTTTCTCAAAGCGGAACAGCCCAAACCATGCAGAAAATCACTGTACCTTAAGCAGACCTGTTCAACGATTTTCCTTATAAACGCTCTTGCTGCAGGACTGGTCGGAGATTTCACAAGGTATGCGGCATTTATGTTTGTCGGACTTTGCTTTTCGTGGCTCGGAGATTTTCTTCTCCATGTTCGCCCCGGTTCCGGATTTTTTGTTGCGGGACTTTCCTCTTTCCTTGTCGGTCATGTGTTCTATGCAATTGCTTATTGCAAAGCAGCTAAAACACTTTTTCCGACAGTTCCGCTGTTCACGATTATTGAACTTGTTATATACATAGCTTTGATTGCGACAGCCTTACTCTCTTCAATTTTCATTACAAAAATATCATTCGGGAAATTGCTTGTTCCGTGTATTCTTTACACAGCAACGATTTCGGCAATGGCGGTCAAGGGCTTCCATCTTGCAATAATGATAATGAGATCCGGAAGCTTGATTAAAGCGCCTATCCTTACAGGTATATTGCTCATGCTCGGCGCGTTTTTGTTTATGCTTTCCGACTATACTCTTTCGGTACTCACTTTCAAAAAAGATGTTGAAAAACACGGTGCGCTTCGGCAAGTCAATATTTGGACTTACTTCTATGCACAGATGTTTCTCGGAGCAACGATATTTTTCATTTCCGCCTGATACATAATTTAAAGCGAACTGCTTTCCAAACACGGATTTTGCAGTTCGCTTCTCTTTTTGTTAACTCCGATGCCACATAGCAGCAACCGCAGAAGCCATTTTCACCTCTGCGGTTGCTGCCGTTTTCATTTATCGATCCCTTTGCGCTCTTCCCTTACGGTCGTGTTCCACGTTCCCGCCTGCATCAATTAATGATATCTTTTCATTGCCGTGCATAATCCCGTATGTACATTGCAAACGTGCTTAAAGCTATAAAATTATCTCATTGCTTACGTTGGCTCAGACATCACTTTTGACACTATATCACGGCAAGCTTCTCTTGTCCATAGGGTTAATTCAATCTTAATCGGTTCTTAAGCAAATCTTAATCAAATCTTAAGATTTTGCTTTTTTCTTAAGATTTGAAATTGTAAAAAAGAAAAACGCGCCGTCAAATGTTTTCTGACAACGCGAATTTCCCGATCATTGCTCCATCTGTTTACCGATGAATGAGGCTGCGACCTGAGCAAGCTTGGTTTCCGTCGGCGATATTCTGGAACCGTCGCTCCAGAGAAAAACCACGGCACCGAGAATATCTCCGTTACCGATTATCGGCGCGGCAATCGATGCTCCGTAATCTATTCCATCTATCGGGTAAAGCTGCTTGTCGCGGTCGCCGGTATAAAGCTGTCTGGACTCCATAACATTTTCAAGATCCGAGCTGATGCGCTTTTCAAGAAAGTCCTTTTTAGAAACGCCTGCACATGAAATCACATGATCCCTGTCACAGATAAGCACAGGTGTAGTTACACTTCTGTAAAGCACATCGGCAAAATGCTCCGTCACGTCCGAGATCTCACTGATCGGCGAATATTTTTTAAATATAACGCCGCCCTCCGTGTCGGTAAAGATCTCCAGCGGAGCACCCTCTTTAATGTGCATTGTTCGACGGATCTCTTTGGGAATGACAACGCGTCCGAGGTCATCGATTCGCCTTACAATTCCGGTTGCTTTCATATATAAAACTCCTCTTTAATGACCGTTTTTCGGTCCTTTTATCGTTTGCAAAAATAGTGTTCGCTTTATTTCGTTTTTTATGCCGGTATAATTGCAAAAAAGACGAAAAAGAGTTATAATATAGAAAACCTATCGTAAAGTGTACTTCATAAATTTATTGCTCAATATGCTTTTCAAAAGACGATCTGCGGCTTCGTACACTTTCAAGAACAGCTTGCCTGAGATCATCACGATAATTAAGCAAAGCAAAGGCTTGATTTTTTCTATAACTCAATGGCAGAGAATTATTGCAAACGTTGTCTTCCAGATCCTTGATCCGTTGTTTTAAATATTCTTCTGTCGTCATAAACATCACCGATAATAT
>DNGF01000212.1:8282-11328 GCA_003486665.1 Oscillospiraceae bacterium | reverse complement strand
AAGCAGTAATGAATAAATAATTGCAAGGATAAATGTGAATGACATTACGTTTTCGCCCTCAGTTCAAATGCAATCTTGCGCTCGGAGTCGAAATAAAAGAGCGTATAGCTTCTGAAATTATCTATGCTGAATGTGTAAAAATAATCGTCCGTGTCCACCATGCTTTTGTTGAAGGTATAGGACTTTTTAATGTCCTCGCCAAACAGAAAATCATCGTGTGTTGATTCGATGCCTTTCTCAAATCTGTCAACGTAGCCGTATATTTCTTCAATATCATTCGGAGTAACTTTCTTAAAGTATTCCGATTTATCGAATTCGGCAGGGGAGAGGTCATCGTCAAAATAGTATTCGATGTATTCATAGCCGTCCATTGCGCCGAAAAAGTGTACTTCATAGTCCTTGTACTTCGGCATTGATTTTTCAACATGGCTTTGAACGGTGTCGGGCTCTCCTGCAAAAAGCGATGAAACCGTAACCGTTCCGACAAATCCGAAGATCAGAAATCCGAGAATTGAAAAAAATCCGACAGAAACGATGCTGACAACAGCAATGATTATTTTAACAGGCTTTGACATAGAATTATTCCTTTCTGTATTCAAGAATATCGCCCGGCTCGCAGTCGAGAGCCTCGCAAATTTTGTCAAGGGTCTGAATTTTAATTGCCTTTGCTTTTCCGTTTTTGAGGATCGAAATGTTTGCCATAGTTATGCCGACGCGCTCCGAAAGCTCCGTAACGCTCATTTTTCTTTTGGCAAGCATAACGTCAATGTTTACTATAATCATGCTGTCACCTCATATCGTAAGATCGGTTTCTTCCTGCAACTCGGCGGCGTTGCGAATGAGCTGTGAAAGTCCCATTGCCGCAATGAAAATCGCAATGCCGATGAGAACGATTATACACGAAAAGAGAAGAACGGACGGATGGCTGATGTTGAGCAGCAGATAAACGATGTTGCCGACAAGCACAAGTGCCGCGTCGCAAATCGAGCTGATCGCTATGTTTTTGAGATTCTTTGAGTTGTCAAGACAAAAGGCTTTGTTTTTGCCGATGTTTGACGCTGTTTTCCATGAATAAATCAGAGCGGGAACCATCGGGATCGCCGTTGACCAGAGAAATACCATCCAAGGCGCTCTGAGTGTATCGATGTTGTCGGCATCGGATATGATGAGCATGAGCGAAATTATGCTCTGGATAGCAAAGGCGCAGAGACCCATTGCGACGATGATAAATTTAAGACTGCCTGCAATTGTTTTGAGAGAAATTTTCTTTGACATAATTTACCTCCAAATGTTTTATTGAGTGCATTATAGCATTAGTATATGCAAATGTCAATAGAAATTTATCGTAAAACAATAAATTATTTTTGTAATAAAAGAAAAGAGCCGGCATATGCCGACTCTTAATCAGTTCTTGTGTTATATCACTTTGCCGAGAATTTTTGCGCTTTTGCAAAGCTTTTTAATTCTGATATACTCGTTTTTACCGGGACATATATCATAAATTCCGAGAACGGAAAGAACATACCATGCCGCTGTTGCTCCGTTATCCTCATCACCCGGAAAACCGTCGTCCGTGTAGCTGAAGGCTTCTTCGCAAAGCTTTTTAACCCAGTATTCCGTCTTTTCCTTATTGCCGAGAGCGGCAAACATATAAGGAAGATGGAAGCTTGGCTGATTTGATATCGCGCACTGACCGAAGTCAACCGCCGCCATTTCCGTCATTTCATGAATTTCTGAGCCGTAGCCGCTTGTGCTGTAGATCGGAGGAGTTGAGAAAAGCTCGTCAAGCTTTTCAATAAGCTTCTCTCTGCCGCCGTAAAGCTCAGCCAGACCGTCAATGTCGTGCGGCACAGCAAAGGACGATTGCCACGCGCTGCCCTCGGTATATTCGTCCGCCCAGTCAAAGCAGTCAAACGGCTCTTTAAATTTGCCGTCTGTCGTTTTGGCTCTCATGAAGCCCGATTCGGGGTCGAAAAGATTTTTGTAATTCTTTGAACGCTTTATGTATTCTTCAACTATCTCGTCTTTTCCGAGAACCCTTGCGACCTGTGCTATGCAATAGTCGCCGTATGCCGCATCGAGGGTGAGGTTGACGCAGTTGTTGTCAATAATATCCATCGGTACATAGCCGAATTTTACATATGCTTCTGCACCCGTTCTGCCGAGATCCGGGTGATGCGAATCATTATTTGCATGGTGGATCATGCCGTTGAGTGCGGTTTCGAGAAGCTCGCCGCCGATGATACCCTTGACAGCCGCATCGGCAATAACGGCATCGAGCAGGGTAGAGGGCATACATCCTCTTTCTCCGATCGAGGGCCATCTTGGGAGCCAGCCGCCCTCGGTGTAATCAACAATGAAACCCTCAAGCATTTCAGCGTATTCCTTTCTTGCTATCATCGCAAAAAGAGGAAATTCTGTTCTGTAAGTATCCCAAAAGCCGTTGTCTGTATATCTTACGCCGCTTCTGACCGTTCCGTCAAACGGGCAGTAATGGAGTTTGCATCCGTCTTTGTCAATTTCATATGCCTTATGCGGAAAGAGTCCAGTTCTATACATACAGGAATAAAATGTTTTCATCTGTTTCTCATCTGTCGGCTCAATTTCGATTCTCGACAGATACTCGTTCCAGATTTTATCTCCCTCGGCATGAAGCTCATCAAAGCTTTTTTCACCACAGTCCTGTTTCATATTTTCTAGTGCCTGCTCAAAGCTGATATATGACGAAGCTATATCGGCTTCAACAGAGGTGCCGCACAGCGCGGCATGAATAAATTCACCGTCTTTTTTATATGACTTTTCCGGATCAAGCTTTGTCTTGAACTGAACAACAAGATATGTCTTGAAGCCTTCATGGAAAGCCCCTCTCGCACCGTCCGTTGTGCAAAGCAGGCGGTTGTTTTCAAAATCAAAATCAAAAGTATAGTTGCCGAAAACAGGAAAAACGGTAAAATACGGTGTTCTGTTTTCGGGGTAGGCGAGCCTTACTTTACAGCTGCGCTCAGCAGGGGTGAGTTCAAAATCCGTCCTTGAACGCAGAAAAAGA
>DNGF01000212.1:4496-8275 GCA_003486665.1 Oscillospiraceae bacterium | reverse complement strand
AAAGAAGCTTCATATAGGAGGGAGTCATAACCGCGTCTTCGGGTCTGTATCCGGACCATGCACGGTCTGCGGAATCTCTGATTTCACCCGTTTGCGGAGTGAAAAGAAATGTGCCGTAGTCCGAGATCCACGGACTCGGCTGATGGGTCAGCCTTATGCCCTCAAGGCTTCTGTGGGTCGGGTGATAGAACCAGCCGCCGTTGTCCTCCGTCTGTGCCGAATAGCCTGCCATGGCGAACGGAAGCTGAACAAGGGGCAGGGTGTTTCCGTTTGAAAATCTGCGTGTGGAAAAGGTGCCTTGCTTTATATTAACATAATTTAAATAATCCATGATTTTTCCTCCGAATTTGTTGTGCTTAGTCATTGTATCATATCGTTTTTTTCAGTGCAAGACAAAAGCCGCAAATTACAAAAAAATCTGTAATTTGCGGCTTGATTTATGCTTTATTTATTCAATTGTTCCCGATGTTGCCTTAAGATACATACTGTCGTCCGTAACAAGCTTGAAGCGTTCGTCCTTGTTTGTGTCGCTCCAGCCGTTCTTCGCCATGTATATTTCGTCCTTTTCGGTGTCGTAGATTCTTTCCAGACCGAGTGTGGCGTCGCTTTGCTTTTGGCTCATTATATCCTGGCTTGTGTTTCGCTTTTCCCAGGAATCCATTATATCGTCCGAGATACTGCTCATTTCACTGCGTATCTTCATTGCGTTTGCCGTACTTTCGTTGCTCTGCTGAATCGCACTGTTAACATAGCTCTGCGAATAATCAATTGAGCTTAATGACTGACAGAGAATATCCTTCCATTCAATAAAGGAATTTTCCTCGCAGGTTACGGCAATAATATTGTATGCCATACGGTAGCCGGCGTCAATACCGAATGCGTTAACCGTGTTGCCGGTAAAATCAACAACATCGGCAGAGAACATACCCTCGCCCTTGTTTCCTTTTGCATCGGTAAATTTGGCGCGAAGCAGGGCGGGACTGATTGCCTGTGCTTTCATGCTGCTGTTGCTTTCAAAGCTCTCAACGGTGCTGAATGAGCCGAAGCTCGGAAATTCGAAGCTTGAATAGCTCGGCTCGTAGGTCTTGGCAAAGGTCGCATAAGAATTAAAAATTTTAAAGAAATTTTCGGTAGACGGGGATGAGAGGACAGGTGCGCCTGCCATCATGTTGTAGTTTCCGCCGTACATTTGATAGGACTGACGGTAGTAATCCTTGCCCGTTTCGCTGTGAAGAAGCGGCTGAGCTTTAAGCAGTAAAAATACCTGGTTGATAGGATTCTTCGGGTCGGTGACACGGATCGCATGAAACATTCCCGTTCCGCCAGTCGTGACTGTCCAGCCCTCAGGAATCTTCATCGAGAAGTCGGCTGTCTTATAGTCAACAAGCTTTGTCTGCTTTGCCTCGGACGGAGTGATCTTGACATCGCTTACCTTTGTATCGGCAGTCGTGCCGTCGGATGATGATATGCCTGCAGTATCCGCATCTTTTTTGCCGCAGGCAGAAAAAGAGCAGATCATTAAAGCGGCGAGAACAAACGAGATAATTCTTTTTTTCATTGTATCACTTCCTATTATTTCTTTAAATTAATTATATACTGCTTTGCAAAATTAATCAATACCTAAAATTTTTATCGGGAGTATTATAAAAAAGCTGCCGCATCGGATGCGACAGCAATAGTTTAAAGGTTCTGTATTTTATTTGAATATTTCACAAAGATCCTTTATCGAATCAACGCATACATCGGCTTTAATATCGGACCTTTCATATATTTCGGGTGTCGTAACTCCTGTCAGAACACAGGCTGTTTTCATCCCGTGGCGAACGCCGAGAGCAATGTCTGCGGCGAGGGAGTCGCCGATAAAGCAGATCTCTTCGCGCTTGCAGTGAAGCAATTCCGTGAGATAATCTGCTGTATAAACCTCCGGCTTGCCCATGACAAGCGGCTCAACGCCGGTACAGGTTGAAAAGAGAGCCATCATTGAGCCTGCATCGGGCATATAATCATCACCCATAGGCGCCTTTATGTCAGGATGAGATACAATAAATTTTGCACCTTTAATAATAAAGTTACAGCCCTTACGGATCTTTTCATAATTCAGCGTATCGTCAAGACCGAGAACAACGATGTAGGGCTTCTCCTGAGTGAGAGGAATTCCCGATTTCTCAAAATCATAAAGCAGACGGCTGTTTCCTATAAGATAGACAGACTTGCCCGGATAGTTCTTTTTGATATAATTAATTGCAACATGAGTTGAAACTATTATTTTTTCTTCGGGAACAGGAAAATTCATCTTGACAAGCTTTTCAAGACAAACCTTAGAATTGTTGGAGGAATTGTTTGTCAGGAAATAAAAATCCTTCCCGTTTGCTTTAACAAGATCAAAGAATTCCTTTGCGCCGTCGATCAGCTTATCTCCGAGATACACCGTTCCGTCAAGGTCGGCGACATAATATTTTACGTTTTTGAATATTTCTTTATCAAACATAACAAGCCTCTTTCAAAGAAAATAACCCGAGTGATTATATCACAGCCTTTGTTTTTACGCAAGTCAAATGACAAAATATATGCTTATTCGACAGAATTTGATAAAAAGTTCAAAAAATCGTCAATTTTTTCTGTACTTTTGAAATTTTCTATGTTATTATATTAATAATAAAAATTTGGGGAGAAGATTGTAATGACTGATCCGACCAATTCAGCATTGGGAAAGAAGCTTTTGATGCTCAGAAAAGAATTTAAAATGACTCAGGACGATGTTGCCAAAATACTCGGAATGAGCAGAACATCGTTCTCAAAATACGAAAACGGTATTTCAAACCCTCCGCTTCCTGTTCTCAGAAAGCTTGCCAAAATCTATAATGTTGGTTTGGAATATCTCATCTTTGACGAAAAAACAATGATAAGGGTTAACGATCCGCAGGAGGAAGACGATACGGCGGAAATGCCTTTTTCAAGAATAACGGAACTCAGACCGATTGAAAAAGAGATAGTCGGCAAGTTCAGAACTCTCTCCGATGAAGAAAAGGATAAGCTTATTAAGCTCCTGTTCCCGGATGATATTGACTGAAATTTTCGGCGCGGTGATATATCTGCGCCGATTTCTATATTATATACAGTAAAATGGGCTGACGTTTATTCGTCAGCCCATTGTTGTTTTAAGAATATGCCGCACAAATTACAGCGCGTGCATTACATGAATTTGTTTTTATAACGCACACTTCAGATGTGCGGTGTTGGCTTAACTGATTTTGTCGATAAGCAGAATATAGCAAGCTCTGATTGTTCGCGATCCTGCCAGTCCGTCAACTTCGATCTTTGCGGCTCTTTGTACCTGCTTGGTAGCTTCAAGCGTTCCGTCACCGAAGATATTATTATCATCGACTCCCTGAGTGATGACTTTCGCTTTTTTCAGAGAGATCAGAAGCTGCTTGTAAGCATATACGCCTTCGTTTGCGTCACCCTTTTGGAAATATCCTCTTGTCATATCGTTTCCTCCGATGTTCTGTGATTTTGGTACGGTTATTTCAGGCTCTTTTTTATTTATGAGCGAGGGATAATCAACGTAGCCGTAGTTAAGGTCCGTGCTGCCGTCAATTCCGTTGACCTTGCCCGATGAAGTGTACTGCCAGATACCGTACGATTTTTTGTAAGTGTTTTTGTCGTTATACTGGGCTACCCACTTTGCTTTTTTGTCATACCACGAATCCGTCAGACGAGTGTTAAACCAGTTGGTGTTGGCATAAATGCCTGCCCAAAAGCCGGCTTTTTCGATGCCC
>DNGF01000212.1:0-4481 GCA_003486665.1 Oscillospiraceae bacterium | reverse complement strand
TTTGCCATTTTAAGAATGGTTCCGTTTGATTGACTGCCTGTCGTTGCTTCATCCTCAAGATCATAGTAGACGGGATAGCTCGGCTTCTTGTTTTTGAGAATGCTAAGACAGTTATCAAGCTCCCTTTTCGCCTCGTCAACCGATTCGGCATAGCTGAAATAGTAAGCGCCCCACGGAATACCGACCCGCTCACATTCCTTGACGTTGCGTTCAAAATACGAGTCAACTCCGCCGTTGCCGTAGCCGCAGCGGATAATCGCAAACTTAATTCCTGCTGACTTGACTTTGTCCCAGTCAATATTTTTCTGCCAATAGGAAACGTCGATTCCTTTAGTTGCCATCAGTGTCATCTCCTTTCAACATTTTATCGGCTTTCTGCGCCTTTTCCGAGAAGCTGTTGTTTTTCCACCACGACCATACGGAGCCGATGACGGTCAGAATATAGGTCACATATTCCTGCCATTGATCCACGTCGATCGCATTGCTTCTTTTACCGAGGAGGACGCACAGCTGACTGATAAGAGCGAGAAGAAGAACGATGGTTCTTGCCCAGGTTTGTACGGAAACACCTTTAATATTAATTCTTTTCATATCATACCCACCTTTCTGTTTCGGTACAAGCATATTTTAGAAAAAAACATATAATGCAGCGAAAATCAGTCCTTTTATGATATTCAATGACATTTTGCGGCTTTTTACGATAAGCCGGCTCTATATAATATGCCGAAAGAAAAGCGGGTATGACTATAAAAATTTTTTATAAATATCTTGACAAACGGAAAAAGTGTCTATATAATGTAACAGTGTTATATAACGCTGTTATAAAAGAGGTGACATTATGGTAGGCGGGGATAAAACAACGCTTGAATTGATTCTCAATGCCGCGAAAGAAGAATTCCTCGATAGCGGCTTCAAGTCAGCCTCTTTTAGAAATATCGTAAAGAAAGCAGGAGTTACAACAGGTGCTTTCTACGGATATTTTGCAAGCAAGAGCGAGCTGTTTAAAGCGCTTGTTGATGAAGAATACAATTACACGATGAAAACCTACAGGAATGCGTTAAATGCGTTTGAGAGCCTGCCTGATGAGGAAAAGCCATCGCGGATGGGTGACGCAGGACGTAACTGCATGAAGGAAATGATTTATTATTATGACGGACACAGAGATGCGTTCAGGCTTATTCTTCAATGCTCGGAGGGTACAAAATATTCTTTCATGGTCGAAGAAATGATTGAGCTGGAGCTTGAGGGAACTCATAAATATTATGATGTTCTCAAATCGCTCGGCAAAAAGGTGCCGAATATAGATTCAAGACTTGAGCACATTCTTGTAACGGGAATGATGAACGCTTATTTTGAAATAATGATCCATGATATGCCGCTTGATGACGCTGTTCATTACCTTGAAGAGCTGAACGATTTTTACACGGCAGGCTGGGTCAAAATTATGGGGCAGTAAAGCCCTGTAATTTTTAATCCGCAGTTAGCCCATGCTAACTGATTTAATGATATCAAAGAGATGAATTCTCTTGATAATATATTCCAAGGAGGTATCTGACTTGAAAAAGCAATCAAATCTGAACCGGCTTCTCGGTTATGCCGGTAAACGAAAGATCCTTACATATCTTTCATGGATCTTTTCGGCGGCGAGTGCTTTAATCGCACTTTTGCCGTTCTGGTACATCTGGCGCATACTTAAAGACGTTATTGAGGCTGCGCCCGATTTCGGCAAGGCAACCAACATAACTCATTACGGCTGGATGGCTGTTTTGTTTGCTGTTCTGGCGGTTCTTGTTTATGTCGGTGCGCTTATGTGTTCGCACTTGGCTGCATTCAGAATTGCCACAAATCTGCGAATTGAAATGACAAACCACATTGCGACTCTTCCTTTGGGTAAGACCGAGCAGTTCGGAAGCGGTAAGCTTCGCCGAATCATTTCCGAAACATCGGGAGCTGCGGAAACATATCTTGCCCACCAGCTTCCCGACCAGGCGAGAGCAATTGCAAGCGTTGCAGGCTTGCTTGCGCTGCTGTTTATTTTTGACTGGAAGCTCGGTCTGCTCAGCCTTGCTCCGGTTGCGCTCGGCTTTGTATGTATGCAGGGCATGACAGGAAAAAATATGCAAAGGAAAATGACCGAATATCAGAATGCGCTTTCGGATATGTCGAACGAGGCGGTTGAATATGTACGCGGCATTCCCGTTGTAAAGACCTTCGGTCAGTCCGTATTTTCTTTTAAAAAATTTAAAGCTACGATCGACAACTACGAGAAATGGACAATTGCATACACAAAGCAATTGAGAGGACCTATGACGGCTTATACGCTTGCCATTAACAGTGTCTTCGCTTTCCTTATCCTTGGCGGCTATTGGTTCTCAAAGGGTGAGGTAACAAACACACTGCTTCTTGATGTTCTTTTCTATATCATCATTACTCCCGTTATTTCGCTGACATTGACAAAGCTCATGCACATGAGCGAAAATAAAATGCTTGTTGAGGATGCGATAACACGAATTGACAGTGTTCTTAATGAGCCTTCACTCAGCGAATCAAGTCAGCCGAAGCACCCGAAGGACAATTCAGTTGAGCTTAAAAACGTAACGTTCAGCTATGACGGAACAAAGAACGCACTTTCGGATATTTCGCTTAGAATAGGCTCAGGTCAGACCGTAGCGTTTGTCGGACCGTCGGGCGGCGGTAAGTCAACACTCGCAAGTATTGCGGCACGCTTCTTTGACCCTCAGAGCGGAAATGTGCTTATCGGCGGCGTTGACGCAAAGGAAATCGGCAAGGAAGAGCTTATGAACACGGTTTCGTTTGTTTTCCAGAACAGTAAGCTGATTAAGGCGTCTATTCTCGATAACGTCAGACTCGGTAAGCCCGATGCAACGGAAGCAGAAGTTATGTCGGCTCTCAGAGCGGCACAGTGCATGGATATCATCGAAAAATTCCCGCAGGGCGTTAATACGGTTATCGGTTCAAAGGGTGTTTATCTTTCCGGCGGTGAAGCTCAGCGAATCGCAGTTGCAAGAGCAATGCTCAAAAATGCACCGATCATCATTCTTGACGAGGCTACGGCGTTTGCCGACCCCGATAATGAAACAAAGGTTCAGGCGGCGTTTAATGAGCTTGCCAAGGGCAGGACGGTTATAATGATCGCACACCGTCTTTCAACGGTAACAAATGCGGATAAAATCTTTGTTCTGAGTGACGGAGAGATTGCCGAAAGCGGAACATTCGATGAGCTTACGAATTCAAACGGCTTGTTTGCAAAAATGTGGAATGACTACAAACAGTCCGTTCAGTGGAAAGTCAGCAAGGAGGCGTAAGAAATGATTGAAAAATTACAAAGACGTTTTGCACTTTCAAGAAAAGGTGCAATGGATGTTATAAAGGGCAGTCTGTTCAGCGCCTTGCAGAATATTTCGTTTATGCTGCCGGTTTCATTACTTTATCTTCTTGTCAGCGATATGGTAAATAACGAGCTGGCTAAGGACAGAATACCTTTCTATGTAATCGGCTGTATTATTTGTGCCGTACTGATCGTTATTTGCACAATATTTCAGTATAACAGCACATTCCTTGCAACATATGTTGAAACAGGTGTCCGACGTATCGCGCTTGCCGAAAAGCTGAGAAAAATTCCTCTCTCTTTCTTCGGCAAAAAGGATCTCGCGGACTTGACATCCTCCATCATGAATGACTGCGCCGTGCTTGAAACAAGTCAATCTCATGCGGTTTGTCCGATGATAGGTGCAATAATATCCACAACCTTAATCGCGATTTCATTGCTTTTCTTCGATTGGCGCATGGCACTGGCGGCTATATGGGTACTTCCCGTTGCGTTTGCGATTATCGCCTTTGCTTCGGGTGTGCAGAAAAAGCTTGCTGAGAAGTCGATGTCGGCTAAAATTGCCTGCGAGGACGGAATACAGGAATGTATGGAAACGATGCACGACCTCCGTGCCAATAACGCGGAGAAAAAGTACATTGACGGACTCGTTCAAAAAATAAGAAAGGTTGAAAGCAGACTTATCAAATCCGAGCTCGGAACGGCTGTATTCGTTGTTTCGGCAGGGCTTGTGCTTCGTCTTGGTATTGCAACAACGGCACTTGCGGGAGCATATCTTCTGATAAAGGGAGAAATAGATATACTTACATTCTTCATGTTCCTGCTCGTTGCATCCCGTCTTTACGATCCGCTTGAGGGTACATTACAGAACCTTGCGGCAATTATTGCAACTAACAGCAACATTGAACGCATGAATGAAATTCTTGATTATCCCGTTCAGAGCGGCTCGGATAAGCTTACAAACAAGGGCTGTGACATTTGCTTTGAAAATGTCGGTTTCTCGTACAATGACGGCGAAAAGGTGCTTGAAAATGTTTCGTTCACGGCTAAGCAGGGCGAGGTTACAGCGCTTGTAGGACCGTCCGGCGGCGGTAAAACAACCGTTTCGCGTCTTGCCGCGCGATTCTGGGAT
>DNGF01000065.1:13944-14128 GCA_003486665.1 Oscillospiraceae bacterium | reverse complement strand
GACGTGCACGCCCCTACAAAAAAGGCAGAAACTTTCAGAGCTTCCGTTTGCTGCGAGGGGATGAGTCGGATAGGCGGCGGAGGCGATAAAAAAAGACAGATTAAATTGAAATTTTCTCGGTGCGATGAAAAATTACCGAAATAATCAATAATTTAATTATACTAAAAAATACTTTTATTTTTGG
>DNGF01000065.1:13397-13930 GCA_003486665.1 Oscillospiraceae bacterium | reverse complement strand
ATACTGAATTTTTATATTGAAAAAGGTAGTGAACTTATGACATCGCAAAACATAGCGGAGGGAATCCGCTTTTGCTCGGTCAAAACCGATAAATTCAAGACCTGCCGTGTGAACATCAGCCTTGCAATGCCCCTTGACAAAAACGCTTCGTCAAGGGCTATCCTGCCTTTTATGTTCTCACGCAGATGTGCAAAATATCCCGACTTTACCTCGCTTAACCGTGTCCTTGATGAGCTTTACGGAGCTTCGATTTCGGCAGGTGTTCTCAAGAGGGGAGAGGCTCAGGTCCTTTCTTTCAGCCTTACCGCTGTCGATGACCGTTTCGCTCTTGACGGAGATAAGGTTGCCTCGGAGTGTGCCGAGCTTTTGACTGAAATGATTTTTGATCCGCTTACGGACGGCGAAAGCTTCCCGAACGATGTGGTTGAACAGGAAAAACGCTTGCTTGTGGAGCTTATTAACAATGAGCTTAATGACAAGCGCCGTTATGCAACGCTCAGATGCGAGGAAATAATGTTTGCCGATGAGGCTTA
>DNGF01000065.1:4088-13363 GCA_003486665.1 Oscillospiraceae bacterium | reverse complement strand
GCTTACGGCTTTAACCGTTTCGGCACGGTCGAGGATGTCGAGGCGCTTACTCCGAACGCGGTTTATGCCGCGTGGCGCGAGGTTCTTGAAAAATCCTCGGTTCAGATAACCATGGTTTCAAGCATGGATCCTCAGCCCGTTGCCGACCTTATTAAGGATAAGTTTTCAAAGATAAACAGAAATCCGATCGAAATAAAAACTCAGTTTGTTCCCGGACTTCCGAAGCCGGAATATGTTGCGGAAACAATGCCGCTGAAACAAGGTAAGCTTGTCATGGGCTTTAGGACAGGCATGAGAAACGAGGACGATATGATGCCTGCGATGAAGGTTGCGGTCGATATTTTCGGCGGCGGAACCTATTCGAAGCTTTTCTCGGTTGTTCGTGAAAAGATGAGCCTTTGCTATTATTGCGCCGCAGCGCTGTTTAATTCAAAGGGAATTGTAATTGTTTCGAGCGGAATTGAGGATGCGAACGAGGAAAAGGCAAAGAATGAAATAATTAATCAGCTTCGTTTGACCGCGAACGGCGAATTCAGCGATGAGGATTTTTCGTCTTCCATAAAGAGCTTGACCGACTCGATTCTCGGCAATTCCGACACACCAGAGGAAATAACGGCATGGTATGCCTCGCAGATACTCCGCGAAAAGCTGATTACGCCCGAACAGTATGCCGAACAAATCACCAATGTGGACAGATCGGATGTTGTTAACGCCGCAAAGACCATTATGCTTGATACAATATTTATGCTTAAATATAACGGGGAGGAAGAATGATGAATATTAAAGAAGTCAGGAACGAACTCCTCAATGAAAGGTTTTATGATATAGACCATCCGTCGGGACTTAAAATTCTCGTTATGCCGAAGGAAAACTATTCGAGCAGCTACGCCATTTTTGCAACAAAATACGGCTCGATCGACACAATGATCCAAATGAATGACGGCGCATTTAAAGAGATTCCTGAGGGAACGGCGCATTTTCTGGAGCATAAGCTCTTTGAAAGCGAGGATTTGGACGCTTTTGAGCGTTTCGCAAAGACCGGAGCCTCTGCCAATGCTTACACAAGCTTTGAAAGAACAGGCTATCTGTTTTCTTGCTCTGCAAACTTTAAAAAGAATTTGGAAATCCTTCTCGATTTTGTTCAGAATCCGTACTTTACTCAGGCAACGGTGGAAAAGGAGCAGGGCATTATCGGTCAGGAAATTGATATGTATAAGGATGTTCCCGATTGGGAGGTTATGTTCAACTGCCTGAGAACGATGTATCATAATCTGCCGATAAGAATTGATATTGCAGGTACACACGAGTCGATCGCTCAGATCACGGCGGAAACACTTTACGGATGTTACGATAATTTTTATAATCTTCACAACATGGTCCTTGCCGTTGCGGGAAACGTGAGCGTTGATGAGGTTGTCGAGGTTGCCGACAAGGTTTTGAAGCCTGTTGAGGGCAGGATGGCACAGCGTAAGCTAATCGACGAGCCGCATGAGGTTATCGACAGCTATGTTGAAGAGAAGCTTTCCGTTGCAACGCCGCAGTTCATGTTTGGCTTTAAGGAAAATTGGGACACCCCCGAACGCACAACGAAAGAAGAAATCACAATGGAGATTCTCCTCGACATGATTTCGGGTCAATCCTCGGAGCTTTACAAACGTCTTTTTGACGGCAAACTTATAAATAACAGCTTCGGCTACGAGTATTTCACGGGATTCGGTTATTCATGCGTTCTTTTTGCCGGTGAAAGCAGTAATCCAAAGAGAGTGGCTCAGGAAATTGTTGCCGAAATTAAGAAATTCAGAGAAACAGGCTTTGAAAAGTCCGCTTTTGACAGAACGAAGAAGAAGCTCTACGGCAGAATGATAATGGGCATGAACGATGTTGACGGAATTGCAAATAATATGGTAGTTTCATATTTTGCGGGCGAGGACATTTTTGCTGACTTTGAGATATACAAGACGGTTACTCTCGATGATGTAAATGAGCTTTTCACAAAAACGCTTGATGAAAAGTACAGCGTTCTGTCTGTGATTAATCCCACCTGATCGGAGTTGATTTTATGGATACAACCACAGTGTATTTTAACGGCTTGGAGCGCGGATTTGAGGTTTCCTCAATCCTCGCCCAATTCTCCGTTTTCGGTCATGATATTACTATCCGCTGGTATGGTGCGATAATTGCTTTCGGCTTTTTGCTCGCCGTACTTTTCGGTGGAAGAATGGCTTACAAATGGAAGATGAGCATTGACAAAATGCTTGATGTTCTTATTTATTCGACAATTTTCGGAATTCTCGGCGCAAGATTATATTATTGTATCTTTGAATGGGACAGATACAAGGACAACCCTATTGAAATACTCTATATATGGAACGGCGGACTGGCGATTTACGGCGGAATAATCGGCGGAATAATCGCTGCATTTATCGTCTGCCGAGTGCGTAAAATGAATTTCTGGAATCTTATGGATATCGCGTCCATGAGCCTTTTGATAGGACAGGGCATAGGACGTTGGGGCAACTTTGCAAATCAGGAGGCATTCGGTACCAATACCGATATGCCCTGGGGTATGTGGAGCGAAAAGACCGCCCGTTACATAACGGAGTATTCTTACAAGCTCAATGCCAACGGAATTACGATGGATCCCGAAAAGGCGGTTCATCCGACCTTTCTCTATGAGTCGATATGGTGCTTGCTCGGTTTTGTTGTGCTTTATATCATTACAAAAAAGGCGAGAAAATTCAGCGGTCAGATCTTTCTGACCTACGGCGTTTGGTACGGTGCCGAAAGAGCGGTCGTTGAGGGCTTCAGAACCGACAGCCTTTATATCGCCGGAACAACAATCAGAGTTTCTCAGGTTCTCTCGGCTGGTCTTGCCGTTGTTTGCCTGGTTATTCTCATCTGTCTGCTTGTAAAATATAAAAAGCATCCGAAGCCTATTGACGGCATAGATTATTTCCTTGAGGACGAACTTAAAAAGCAGACGGAGGAAAAGGAAAGCAAAGAGGAAGAGAAAGAAGCGGAGGTAAGCGATGAGCAAGATAATCAGCGGTAAAGAAATTTCGCTTGCAGTCAAAGAAAGGGTTGCGGCAAAGGTTAAAGAAATGAAGCAAAAAGGCATTGAACCCTGCCTTGCCGTTATTCTTGTGGGTGATGATCCGGCGTCAAGGGTTTATGTCAACAACAAGAAGAAAGCCTGCGAGTTCTGCGGAATACGTTCACTTGAATACATTCTTCCGGCTGACACAACACAGAGGGAGCTTAATTCTCTTGTTGAAAAGCTCAATGATGACAAGAGCGTGAACGGTATTCTTTGTCAGCTTCCGCTGCCGAAGCACCTTAACGAAAAAGAGGTGCTTAACCTTATTAAGCCGGAAAAGGATGTTGACGCTTTTCACCCCGAAAATGTCGGTCATATCATGATAGGCGATTACAGCTTTCTTCCGTGTACCCCTGCGGGAATCATGGAGATGCTCAGGTATGAAAACATCAGCCTTGACGGCAAGCACTGCGTTGTGATCGGCAGAAGCAATATCGTCGGCAAGCCCATGGCAATGCTTATGCTTAAGGAAAATGCAACCGTAACGGTCTGCCATTCGCATACGCATAATCTAAAAGAGATAGTTTCTCAGGCGGATGTGGTTGTTGCGGCTGTCGGCAGAGCGAAGTTCGTTACAGCCGATATGATAAAGGACGGAGCGGTCGTAATTGACGTCGGTATAAACCGCAATGAGGACGGTAAGCTTTGCGGCGATGTTGATTTTGATGCCTGCAGGGAAAAGGCAAGCTTTATTACGCCCGTTCCCGGCGGAGTGGGACCCATGACAATAGCAACTTTGATGCAAAATACAGTCACTGCGGCTGAGATACAGAAAGGATGAGTAATATGAAAAACAAGAAGCTTTACAGAAGCACAAACAATAAAATGATTTCAGGCGTTTGCGCCGGAATTGCCGATTTTTTCGGAATTGATCCGACAATAGTAAGAGTGATATATGCTCTTATCTCTTTGTTTACCACAGGCTTCCCCGGCATTATTATCTACATTATTCTTGCAATCATTATTCCGGAAGACAACGGAATGATTGATACCGATGCAACAAATCATGATGAGGACGAGAAGTAAATTGTCCGAAATGAAACATACTGATAAAAGCTGCCGCAGGATTTTTCGTGCGGCGGTTTTTAATTTGATATGCAGGAGCGTTTTTTAACTGAAAACGATTTCCAAATGGTAAGAATAGCCTGTTTAAAAACAGAATATGTTAAATTTTTGTCGAAATTGACGTTTAAAAGCTTGACAACGAGGCTGAAAATGACCTATAATGAAATGGACACTAAGTAATCGAAGCTTAAATCAAATCGCAGTGCATTATGATTTGATCTGCGGTTGCTTAAAGAGTTACTTATTTATAAATTGGGAGGATTATGATGAGCAAAAAGACCGTATTTTTGACCGGTGCATCGGGCAATATGGGATATGCCGGTTTTAAGGAGATTTATAAGAGAAAGGATAAGTACAACCTTGTGCTTCTTCTCAGAGGAAGCGAAAAGAACCGCATCAAGTTTAAGGACTATGAGAACGACCCTGCCGTTAAAATCGTTTGGGGCGACCTCACAAATTATGATGACGTTCGCAAGTGCGTAACAGGCTCTGACATCGTTCTTCACGTCGGCGGAATGGTTTCTCCGGCAGCCGACTATTTTCCGAGGAGAACTATCAAGACAAACACAACCGCTATGCAGTACATCGTTGACGCCGTTAAGGCTCAGCCTGATCCGGACGCAATCAAGGTTGTTTACATAGGCACAGTTGCCGAAACAGGCGACCGTAATCCGCCTATCCATTGGGGCAGAACGGGNNCAAGGTTGTTTATATCGGCACCGTTGCCGAGACCGGCGACAGAAACGCTCCTATCCATTGGGCAAGAACCGGCGACCCGATCAAAATCAGCATCTATGACCACTATGCCGTAAGTAAGGTTAGAGCAGAGCATATCATCGCTGAGTCGGGACTCAAGTATTGGGTATCGCTTCGTCAGTCGGGTATCCTTTATCCGGGTATCCTCAAGAACATTGACCCGATCATGTTCCACGTTCCCATCAACGGCGTCCTCGAATGGGCAACGATCGAGGATTCGGGACTTCTTCTTTCAAATGTCTGCGAGGATTCCGTTCCCGAGGACTTCTGGAGAAAGTTCTATAACATCGGTTCCGGCGAGCAGTACCGTATCACAAACTTTGAGTTTGAGGAGTATCTTCTCGGTGCTATCGGTATGGGTTCACCGAAGAAGCTCTTTGCTCCGAACTGGTTCATTCTCAAGAACTTCCACGGTCAGTATTATGCCGACTCCGACAAGCTTGAGAATTACCTCCACTTCAGACACAATGTTCCCATCAAGAAGTATTTCGACGATATGTCAAAGACATTGCCGAAGTTCTACAAGCTCTCAAAGCTTGCTCCGGGCGGACTTGTTAAGAAATTCCTTATGGAGGGTCTTGCAAACAAGGAAGTATTCGGCACAATGAACTGGATCAAGAACAGAGTTCCCGAACGTATCAGCGCATATTACGGCTCATATGAGGATTGGAAGAACATTCCCAAGACCTGGGATAAGTTCGAGATCAAGAAGGCTTCCATGACTCCGACATATCTTGACCACGGCTATGACGAGAGCAAGCCGCAGTCCGAGCTTGACCTTGACGATATGAAGAAAGCCGCAGAGTTCAGGGGCGGTAAGTGCCTGAGCGAAAGCATGACAAAGGGCGACCTTTACACTCCGCTTAAGTGGGAATGTGCATTCGGTCATACATTTGAGATGACTCCGAACCTTGTTCTCAACGGCGGTCACTGGTGTCCTGAGTGCGATCCTATTCCGTGGAACTACGATGAGATCGCAAAGAAGAATCCGTTCTTTGCTCAGGTTTGGTATCCGAACCACACCAAGGATGAGCATAATGTTTACGGCATGGATATCTTCAAGGATTTCGGCGAGAAATAAGCATTTTAAAATACAGGAGTGATATATATGAAAAAAACAGTAGTTACCTGCATTACGGCAGTTCTCTGCGTAGTTGCAGTCTGCGTTTCATCTGTACTCGGAACAAGCAAGCTTGCCGACGCCAAGGTTGAGGCGGCAAAATATGCTCCGGCTTCATCTTCTACAAGCGGCAACGGCGGTTCAACCGTGAATGACGGTTCGGGTGACGTTACACCGGGCGATCCCTCGGTTACACCGGAAACTCCGACGGACCCGGCAACGGGTGAGCCTGACAGCACAGCTGCAGATGCGAACAACAGCAACGCTTCAACACCGAACGCAGGCGGAAATACAAGCGGCGGTTCTTCGTCAAACAAGCCTGCTTCTTCAAAGCCCTCAACTCAGGCTGAAATTCTTAACTATTTCAACACATCCGTTAATAGAGTTAAGACAAGCTCAAAGGGCGGCGTAAAGAACTACGAGAAGAATTCTCAGGCAGGTACTTTCTCGCTCGGCGGACCGTTCAAGGTCTTTACAAGTGTAATCAATTCTCTTGTTGATAAGAATATGGGTGAGAAGAAAGAAGATACAAACCGTAAGCTTACAAAGGCTGATCTTAAAAAGTATTTCCCCGTTGAGGAGGAAAGCTGGTCGTCAAAGCTCACAACGGCTAACATTTCGAGCGCAACCCTTGCCGAGAAGAACGGTAAGTATGTTATTACGATAAAGGTTAAGCCTGACGCTCTTTCAACCAATCCCGTTCACGGCGGCGGAAACCACGGTAAGGCATTCAGCATAGTCCGTGTTTCGACAATTCTTGAAAACGCAGGCGGCGCAAAGTCCTTGATTGAGGGCAACACAAAGGTCGGCTACCGTGACGGAAGAATTGTTGCTACGATTGACCCTGCAACAGGTAACCTTACACATATCAACTATTACTATGTTTGGGAGCTTAATGTTACAAAAGCGGGTACAACAGTTAACGCACCGTTCGGTATTGAGTCAGATTTCACAATTAACTGGTAATTTCAGAAAGGATAGCAGGGCATCGGAAACGATGCCCTATAGGTGAATATTATGAAAGTGTTTATGATTGGCGGCACGGGTCTGCTCGGTTCGGCAGCTGCCGCAGAGTTCATTAAAAGAGGTCATTCCGTAAAGTCCGTTGCTCTTCCTCCGCTTCCTGAAGGAGCGCCGATTCCCGAAGAGATGGAGCTTGTTTTCGGCAACTATCTTGAACTTTCCGATGATGAGCTTGTAGAAATGATGACGGGCTGCGACTGCTTCGTATTTGCGGCAGGCGTTGACGAGAGAGTTGAGTTTCCTGCACCCGTTTATGAAGCATACAGAAAGTACAATATCGAGCCTGTAAGACATCTTCTTACTATCGCAAAGCAGGTAGGCATCAAGAAGAGTGTTATCCTCGGCTCTTACTTTGCTTATTTCGCAAAGGAGTTCCCGGAGATGGAGCTTACAAAGAAGCATCACTACATCAGAAGCCGTATCGAGCAGGAGGAGGTTGCTCTTTCATTCGCAAAGGACGGCGAGATGGACGTTGCTGTGCTTGAGCTTCCGTATATCTTCGGTACTCAGCCGGGCAGAAAGCCTGTTTGGGTAATCCTTATCGAGCAGCTCACGAACATGGGAAAGACGACCTTCTATCCTAAGGGCGGTACAGCTATGGTTACTGTTCGTCAGGTTGGCGAGGTTATCGTCGGTGCGGCTGAGAAGAATGTCGGCGGCAACGCTTATCCTGTAGGCTACTACAACCTCACATGGGACGAGTTCCTTCACATTGTTCACAAGGCAATGGGTCAGCCGAACAGAAAGATCATCCACATTGCAAATTGGATGTTCAAGGCTTTCGGCGTTTACATGATGAACGAGTACAAGAAGCGCAACGTTGAGTCGGGTATCAATGCTATTTACCTTGCAGATATCATGTGCATGAACACATTTATCAACAAGAAGTGGAGCGTTTCTCTCGGCGTTCAGGAGGACGATATCGAGTCGGCCATCTTTGATTCCGTTAAGCTTTCCGTTGACTCATTTACGGGCAAGCAGAAGCTTCTCGAAATGAAGGGAGAATAAGCCATGGAAAAGATAAGTCTTATCACGGGCGCAACGGGTCATATCGGCTATGCGCTTTTGAAGGAGCTTGTTGACAGCGGCGAAAAGGTCAGAATTCTCATCCGTAAGGATGTTCCCGTATTTGACGGCATTGACTGCGAAAAGGTCTACGGCGATGTTACCGATTCCGAGTCGCTTGACAAGGCATTTGAGGGCGTTGACGTTGTTTATCATCTTGCCGGCGTTATTGATATCAACCCCGGTATGGAGGATCTTACATGGAGAGTTAACGTTAACGGCACAAAGAACGTTGTAAGAGCCTGCCAAAGATGCAATGTCCGCAGACTTGTTTACGCTTCGAGCGTTGACGCATTTCCGCCGCTTCCCGATAACCGGGTCATGACCGAGCTTGATCATTTCAGTCCGAAAAATCTTGACGGTACATATGCAAAGACAAAGGCTATTGCAACTCAGTTCGTTCTCGATAACGTTCACGAGGGCAATATTGACGCTGTTGTTGTTCATCCGGGCGCGTGTATCGGTCCGTATGACTTCAAGGTTTCCAGCGTCGGCGAAATGGTTCGTATGTTTATCAACGGCAATTTCCCTGTATCGCTCAGCTTTGGCGCATATAACTTTGTTGATGTCCGTGACGTTGCGAAGGGTATGCACGCCGCCGCTCAGAAGGGTAATAAGGGCGATTGCTACATCCTCTGCGGCGAGATGATCTCGACAGACGGCTTCATCAAGGCTGTCGCAAAGGCTTGCGGCAAGAAAGCACCGTCGATCAAAATGTCCTACGGCATGGTAAGACCTTTCGCACCGCTTATGGAGAAGTATTATTCCATCACCAAGACAACGCCGCTTTTCACCCGTTATTCGATCAGAAAGCTCATGTCAAACTGCAATTTCTCGATTGAGAAGGCAAGAAAAGAGCTTGGCTATGATCCGATGAGTGTTCAGCAGTCCGTTGACGACATGGTTGCATGGATCAAGGAATACGAGCATAAATAAAATATTGTAATCGAAGCCATGAATCACAGGAAGAAATTGTTGTGATTTGTGGCTTTTTTAATAAATTAATTAAAGACTTTGAAAATATAAATAAAGACCGGCGTATTTGAGCAGCCGCTGATTAAACGCTAAGCACAAATCCAGGCGGTATGCTTACAGCCGGACAGTCCGAATTACCTTACGGATATTTGTTCTTTCAATTAATCGGCGGTT
>DNGF01000065.1:0-4070 GCA_003486665.1 Oscillospiraceae bacterium | reverse complement strand
ACGTCAGTCTTTTCTTATTTCGGCTCACTTGCAATCGGCTGAAGCTGTTCACCTTTAAGTGCCGCCTCCACAGCGCTCGGTATAAGGGTGAAGTCGGCGGCAAGAGAACGCGGCTTCTTTTCGTGATCGTCCTGTCTGAACGGAACAAGCCAAATGTTTCTGTAGTTGAGCAAGGCTCCTATGTTTTTTGCCGCACACGCAAGTCCGTCATTTGTTGAAACGGCGAGTACAACGGGTCTGCCGTTTCTCAAATGCGACTTTGCCGCCATTGTTACCGATGTATCGGTTATCCCGTTGGCAAGCTTTGCGGCTGTATTTCCCGTGCATGGGGCAATTACCAGCACATCAAGCATTTTTTTCGGACCTATCGGTTCAACCTGGGGTATGGTGTGCAGAATTTCATGCTTGCATATCATTTCTATTTCGCTTCTGAATTCCTCGGCCTTGCCGAAGCGTGTGTCCGTTTCGTATGCGATTTCCGACATTATCGGAATTATATCGTAATTCAGCTTTTTGAGCATTTCGATCTGCGGTATTACTTCTTTGAAGGTGCAGAACGAGCCGCACATGGCAAAGCCCACAACCTTATTCATTCTTACCCTCCTTCAGTATTTCTGTGACCGTATCGGCAATGTATGCGCCTGCACTCTCCGCTGTAAAGCGTCCGGGCAGGCTCTCGGCGAGAACATATCTGAAATTGTATTTGTCGATTTCGTTTATATTGAAGCCGTACGGTTTCGATGCAATCTCGACATACAGGTTTTGCTTTGTCAGCTTCTCCATCGTTTCTCTGCCTAATATATTATAAGGAACTGTATTGACAATGACATCAAAAGAGCCTGCCTTTTTCTTAAATTCGGCAAAGTCTGTTGATTTTAGCCTTTCGTTTTCGGCGAGGGAGGCGCTGAAAGGATTTCGAGTGACAACAGTTGTATCAGCTCCGCCGGATTGAAGCGACTTGCATATCTCCTTGCCGCATCTGCCGTAGCCGAGTACCGCGGCTTTTGTAAAGAGCATATCTTTTTCAATGTTTTCAAGTATTATCCTCATTGTTCCCTGTGCAGTAAGACGAGAGTTTTTCACGAGAAAGCTTTCGGTATAATAGCTTTTTCCTTTTTCGCCGAACGGGTTATTGCTCAGATTTCCGTAAAAAACCGATTGATCCTTTATGAGTAAGGCGTTAAGCTCGTCTGCGGAAATATCTGTCCCCGAAATAACGCCGTTGGCCACAGTCGGAATAGGCAGGATTATGCTGTTAAAAAAACAAAGCTTTTCTTTGATCTCACTGCCGTCACAGCAAACAGCGGAAAATCCGAGTTCGGACAGTCTGCGGCGGCAAGCCTGCATCTTCTTGTCCTTGCCGATTATCAGAAATTTTTCTGCCTGCATTTTACGGTCATTCCCTTCACTGTTTTATAAGAAGCAGAGCGCCCTCGGACTTCTGCCTCCACTGTATCATATGACAATATTTTGTGCAGGTGAGAAAATATTTCAATTTTCTATTTATTTTTCCGCCGTTATGCTTTATAATTAAGAAGTAAAACAGATTATGGAGATGATATCTTGTACGAGATAGATGAATTACTCAAAAAGGTTAAAAGAGTCCATTTTATAGGAATCGGCGGATCGGGTATGTGTCCTCTTGCAGAGATTCTGCACAAGGAGGGCTATGAGCTTTCCGGTTCGGATAACAATGAAACCGACACGCTTGCGAGGGTTCGCAGTCTTGGTATTCCCGTTACACTCGGACAGAAGGCGGAAAACATAGAGGGCGCGGAGCTTATTGTTTACACGGCGGCGATACTGCCGGACAACCCTGAGCTTGTTGCGGCAAAGAATTCGGGAATCCCGACCGTTGAACGTGCCGATCTGCTCGGCGCGATAACAAGGCTGTATTCCGACTGCTACTGCGTCTGCGGCACCCACGGTAAAACAACGGTTTCCTCAATGCTTACTCAGATAATGATTCAGTGCGATAAAGATCCCTCTGCCGTCATCGGCGGCGAGCTTCCGCTTATTCACAGCCACGGCAGGGTAGGCGAAACGGAAAATATGGTCTGCGAAGCCTGCGAATTTAAGGATCACTTCCTCAAGCTCGATCCCGATATTGCCATAATTCTTAACGTAGACGCAGACCATCTTGAATATTTCAAGAACATTGAAAATATAATCAAGTCGTTCAACACCTTTGCAAAAATGGCAAACAAGGCGGTTATATACAACGGCGACGATGCAAATACACTCAAGGCGGTCGCCGATGTCGGAGGCAAGGACATGATAACCTTCGGACTTGACAAGTCGAATGATTTCTATGCCGAAAACGTTGAAATGGTTAATGCTTTCGCTCACTTTGACGCTTACAAGAAAGGCGAGAAAATCGGAAGCGTAAAGCTCAAGGTACCGGGAAAGCACAATGTTACAAACGCTCTTGCTGCCCTCGCGGCGGCTGATTACTGCGGAATCCCGTTCGATAAGGCTATTGCTTCGCTTGAGCAATTCGGCGGAGCGTGCAGAAGATTTCAAATTCTCGCTAAGCTCAACGGAATCACCTTTGCGGACGATTATGCCCACCATCCGACCGAGCTGAGAGTTACGCTTGAGGCTGCGATGCAGATGAAATACAGAAAGGTATGGGCGGTTTTCCAACCGTTTACATATTCGAGAACGAAGAAGCTTATGGATGACTTCGCCGAGGTTTTGCAGATCCCGGTTGAATGCGTTATGACAGAGATCATGGGTTCAAGAGAGGTCAACACCGAGGGTGTTTATACCTCACAATTAGCTGCAAAAATCCCCGGCAGCGTTTGGTTCAACACCTTTGACGAGGTTGCCGACTATGTGCTTGACCACGCTCAGAGCGGTGATCTTGTCATCACTCTCGGCTGCGGCGACATTTACAAAGCCGCAAAGCTTATGATTAAAAGGCTTGAAGAAGCAAAATAAACCGAAGTGAAAACGGATAAATTTATATTAAGAATTTTATTTTCATATTTACAAAAATTAAAAGCTATAATTCGCAGTGCGTTTGGACGCAGGATGTGAATTATAGCTTTTTTTGAAAATGATTTTGTGAATTTTATGTTATTATATCCGATTTTCCGGAGCAATGCGGATTATCAAATAATAAACTCTCCGCTTCGGATATCTATCTCGCTTTCACCGTTTGCAAATGCTGCTCCGTGGCGAAGCTTTATCTTTCCGTTTATTCCATCGGGGACAGATACCTTAAGCTTGATCTTATCGCCTTGGCGATCCCAGCGGACGGAAACCTTGCCTGCCGGAGCCGTGTACCAACCCTCCGCATAGCTCAATGTGCTTACAAAGGCAGGGGAGATCACTATGTAATTCGGGTCGCTGACATTGGGGTTCGGTATGATTCCTGCAAGGTTTTTGATAAACCAGGCGGAGATATCGCCGAAGAAATGATGGTTGTGCGAAAAGCCGTTAGGCGGATTGTGAGTGATTACCTCAAAGAGGGTGTTGGCATTGAATTCCGTTATCCAGCTTCCGAATGACGGATAATCGGGCTTTGCTATCATGTGAAACGCCAGCTCCTCGTATCCGAATTCCGAGAGAACGTGGAACATGGTTCTTGCTCCGATGATGCCGACAGTCATGTTGACGTTTGCCTTGTGAATAAGCTCAAGCAGGTGGGCAAAGGCTTTTTCTTTTTCGTCCTCATCAAATGCGCCGTAGTAAATCGCCGCAGCCTGAGTCGTCTGATGGCTGCCGTGAACCCAAAGATCGTCATCAATAAGATGCTCGCGGAAGCTTGCGCGGAGTTCATCGTGAAGCTTCTGCGCGAATTCGGCGCGCAGCGGCATATCGCATAATTTAAATATCTCAGCCGCTTTTTTACAGATACCCATTGAAACGAGCGTGTCTGTAACCTCAAGGGAACACGGTTCAACATTATCTACGGGAAGCCAGTCGCCGAGTCCTATGTGTATAAGACCTTTATCGTCAAGTCTTGTTGAAAGGTATGAAACATAGCGGAAAATTGCCGTTGCGTTCTCCGCGAGAACCTTTTTATCGCCGCGGTACTGCCACATTCTGTAGGGAGTTTCCGT
>DNGF01000215.1:1179-2768 GCA_003486665.1 Oscillospiraceae bacterium | reverse complement strand
GCTGTCCTTGCCGATAAATTTTTCACCGATGATAAAAGCCTGAGCCAGTCCCTCCGGTTTTTCCTGAACGGCATACGAAAGCTTAAGCCCGAACTGATGTCCTTTTCCGAGAAGCTGTTCAAATTTCGGCGTGTCATCCGGCGTTGAAATAATAAGTATTTCTCTGATGCCTGCAAGCATAAGAGTTGAAAGCGGATAATAAATCATCGGTTTGTCATAAACCGGCAAAAGCTGCTTACTGGTAACCATTGTCAAAGGATAAAGGCGCGTTCCTGAGCCGCCTGCAAGTATGATTCCTTTCATTTCTTTTACCTCCATTATATAATTCGGTTGTTCAACATTTTAAGGTACAAAGCTTAATTGTGCGGTATTGCATTAAA
This sequence comes from Oscillospiraceae bacterium, assembly GCA_003486665.1. Classification (GTDB taxonomy): domain Bacteria; phylum Bacillota; class Clostridia; order Oscillospirales; family Acutalibacteraceae; genus CAG-488. The sequence continues at coordinate 2,388 of DNGF01000215.1, read as the reverse complement.
CAAGCTTCCGCCGTGGCAGTCAATGCCGACTATCAGCGGAAAGCTGTCAAGCAGGATCTTTTTAACCGACTCACAGCCAAGGTCAAAAAAAGCAATTTCTTTACATTCCTTAACGCACTTTGCGGCAAGCGCACCTGCTCCGCCGACTGCACAAAGATAAACCGCGCCGTTTCTTTCAATCGCATCGCATACCGCTTTATCTCTTCCGCCCTTGCCGATCATTGCCGCCAAGCCCTTATCAAGGAGCAGCGGCGCAAAAGGATCCATTCTGCCTGAGGTTGTCGGGCCGCATGAGCCGATAGGCATACCTTCAGGTGCAGGAGTCGGACCTGCATAATAGATGCACGCGCCGTCAAGGTCAAACGGAAGCTCGCCGCCGTCCTCAAGGAGCTTAACTATTCTTTTATGCGCCGCATCGCGCGAGGTATAAACCGTTCCGGACAGAACAACTCTGTCCCCTGCGTGCAGTTCCTTCGCCCTCTCTTTTAGTTCGGATGCGTTCAAAATGTATTCTGCCATCAGTTCAACTCCCGAATAAGCTGTTGAATGATTTCCGTTGCTTTCTGCGGATCATCTTTTATTTTTTCAAGCTTCTTTATTGTTTTTTTCATCTGTGACTGAGCGTTCTTTTTCAGCTTTGCCGCAGCAGCCTCTGCGGATTCAACCAGCTTATCGCAGCGCTCTATGGTTTCCTGCGCTGCCTTTTTATCTGCCGATTCCTCTGCCTGCTTTTCCAGCATTTCACATTTTACTTTCAGCCGTTTGACATCCTCTTGTGCAGAAGCGTATTTCTCATTTAATTCTTCAAGCCCGGCTTCCGCCGCCTCGGCTTTCTCTTTAAACTCTTTGTTTTCCCGGCTCAGCACCTTTACAAGCCTGTCCTTTTCGGAAATTATATTTTTATATTCCTGCTGAGTCTTTTTTAATTGCTGAATATAATTGATTACGGACTGACGGTCAAATCCGCCGAACGGAGTTTTTTTGAAAAGAACTTCTTCTTTCATCCTACAATCAATCCTTTCCGGTTTGTGATTTAACCTATATACATTATTTTTGTAACGCCGCTGCCGCATTTGACGGCTCCGTTTTTCTGCGAGAAGCAGTACAGATCTCCGCTTCCGCTTTTATAATTCTTGATGTAAGCGAACGCATTGTCGCTATACACAAAATTGTTGAGATTGAGGTCGCTGTCCACGACCGCATAACCAG
>DNGF01000215.1:0-1143 GCA_003486665.1 Oscillospiraceae bacterium | reverse complement strand
CTGTTCCGTCATAAATTCCGACCGAAACAAGTTCCTCGGAGCCGCTTTGCTTCGTCAAAACGATCATGAAGGAATTATTAACGGCAAAATATGAATAAACATTTTTACAGATTTCCGCCTTGCCTGTTTCCGGAAGGAACTTGAAAAGGCTTCGTTCTCCCGTTGATTCTGACTTTTCAAAGTAAAGAGTTTTATCAATCGAAATGCAGTTAGAAACATTTGAGTCAATAAGCTTTTTACTGCTCATTTCCGCATTTTCGGCACTGCTGTAATACAATTCACCGTCCGTAATGCCATAAACAGTTCCCGAACCTGCAAAAATGAATTGAGTCTTGTCCAGATCATAGCCTTTAAGCTCATATTCAAGAACCTTTGAGCCGTCATACCATGCACAGAAGCAACTGTCGCTTACTTCATAGGAGCTTTGAACGGCATTGCGAACATAGTCCATCGCCTTTTGCACATTTGATTTCCGTGCGGTTTCAACAAGGGTATCCATGCTGATGCTGTCGCCGACGCCGATAACGGATTTTCTGTAAATCAATCTCGGATCTCCGTCCTTGGCAAATTCCACGATATTGTCAAGCGTAATTCCCGAAACAATTCTGTGTGACGTACCCGCGCTGTACGCATAGCAGGTATATTCATCGCCAACGGCAAGACCGAGATCAAGCTTGTTCAGCTCTTCCCTGAGCTGATCCCTGACCTCTTTCATCTCATAACGGTGAAGTGCGGCATTATATTTTGCACTGTCAAGAACCTGTCTTTTAAAGATAAAACCGCGCTCGACCATATAATCGCTTTCAACAGGTCTTTGAATTTTTAAATCGCTCTCATAATAGTTATCGGCGATAAAGTCCTGCCAGTTTATATTCGATTTGTTTCTTGTGAAGTAATAAAGATTTCCTCCGTAAGAAAAGTCATTGAGATAAACCTCGCTCACCTCTGCACAGATTTCCGTCGGCGGCTCATCGCCCTTTACCGAGTACACATTTACATCCGTACTTTTCCCGACCGACTGAGTATATATTACCTCATAGTCATTTCGATCTGAGGAAAATCTGACATGGCTTATTCCGCTCGCAACATTCTCACTGCTTTCTCCGAAACGCGCCCTGTGCAAGGAATACACGTTGCCGCTTC
>DNGF01000111.1:675-2900 GCA_003486665.1 Oscillospiraceae bacterium | reverse complement strand
CGAGGGTTTGTCAGCAGTCTGGGACTGTGGCTTTGTCACAGTCTTTTTTTGCACAAAACCGCCGTCAAAATGACAGCGGTTTTATTTTATGCTGTTTTATTTAAACCAAGAGTTTATTGTTAATCTTATTGTATCCATTATATAAACAAATCCGAGGTAGGCCGCAATGAGTCCAAAAAAGAGAAGGGAAAATTCTGCATTGATAACTTTTTCGATTTGTGCTTTAATCTTATTTAAAGCTGTCTTGAAATCATCATCCGGCGCTATCTTTTTGGTTGTGTATTTCTGGGTGGTCGAATCAAGGACATTACCGTCCTTATCGAGCATTTTGACGCTGACATATGCGTTTCCGCGCTTAAACGGTTTAAGCTCAAGTCCTGTTACAACACCGTTGCCGTCTTTATATTCCTGCAAAATCTCCGTTGTTCCCGTAACGTTCCATTCAAAGCTTACATCCATATCTCCGGCATAATACATAACACCGACAGCGAATGGACCTTCTTCTACTTGATTCCCATACTCATTGTTCGAATATCTACCATACTTAATCATGCAATGGGGCTTCGGTTCTTCTCCGTTAAAGTATTTTTCCCAGCGTCCGACGATTCCGTCATAGTATTTCTGGCCAGGCTTTGAAAAAAATGAATTCCACTTTTCTTCCGATCCGGCAAAACATATTGCACTCAATCTCTCGCCGTTCTGGGCACTCATAAGTTTAGCAGCAACGATATCTTCTCCTATATATGTTACAGAATCGGGTATTGTAATTTTGTAAAGCGAGGCAGCGGCGATTTCCCTCTCTGTTGCAAATGCCTCTTTTGAAATGCCCCTAATGCCATCTTGAATTGTAATAACCTTTACCTGCGGAAAATATTTACTCCAACGATCGTAACCCTGTTCTACATTATAGCAAGGCGGTATAACGCCCGTGCCGGAGAAAACCAGCTCACCGTCATCGTAGAGTACCCATGTAACATCCTTCGCACAGGTGCCGGAATCGACGACGTTTCTTCCATCACCCTCTGCCGACGCAAAGAACGGAATGAACGTCGCGAGCATTACCACGCATAAAAATGTCGAAATTATCTTTTTCATTGTCAACCTCTCCTCGTATTTTTTATTTCGGACAAAAGCATTGTACCGAAAAAATCTTATCGGGTCAATGACCTTAATCAACTCTTAATTATTGGTATGCAAGCTGCTGCTCAGGAAAAATCCCAAACAGCGGCTTTATTTTATGCTGTTTTTATTTAAACCAAGAGTTTATTGTTAATTTTATTGTTTCTATTACATAAAGAATTCCGAGGGAGGTCGCAATGGTCCCAAACACGAAACCGAGAATACTCAGATTGCATAATGCTATGATTTGTGCTTTAATCTTACTAAAGACGGTTTTAAGGTCGTCACCGGCGGCAATTCTCCATGTTGTATATTTTTCACTGGCTGAATCAATAACATTACCGTCATTATCGAGCATCTTAAGGCTTACATATGCGTTACCACGCTTAAACGGTTTAAGCTCAAGTCCCGTTATAATGCCGTTTTCATCTTTATTCTCCTGCAAAATTTCCGTCGTTCCCGTAACGTTCCATTCAAAGCTTACATCCATACCTTCAGCATAATACCTGGCGCCGACAATAAACGGACCTGTTTCTATGTTTGAACCCTCACTGTATCTGACTGCGTAGTATTCAATTTTGCAATATGGCTTCGGCTCTTCTCCGTTAAAGTAAAGTTCCCAACAATTGTAAATATCGTCATAGACAACTCCGTTAGAAACTTCAAAGAACGAATTCCATCTTTCCTCAGAGCCGGCGAAACATACTGCTTTCATTTTTATACCGCGTATAGGGTAGTATCCTTCTTCTCTGACAATATACGAACCGATAGATTTTACGGAATTCGGTATTTTGATTTTATAGAGCAAGGGGTAGCAGTCTTCATCATATGTATTAAAAGCATAACCGGAAATTCCCGTAATTCCTTCCTGAACAGTAATAATCTTAATCTGATTGATATGGCTGTACCAATGTTTATAGCCCTCTTTAAAAGAAAAAGACGGTACAACGCCCGTGCCTGAGATAACAAGCTCACCGTCATCATAGAGTACCCATGTAACATCCTTCGCACAGGTGCCGGAATCGACGGCGTTTCTTCCGTCACCCTCTGCCGACGCAAAGAACGGAATGAATGTCGCGAGCATAACCACGCATAAAAATGTCGAA
>DNGF01000111.1:0-615 GCA_003486665.1 Oscillospiraceae bacterium | reverse complement strand
CAAAAGCATTGTACCGAAAAATTTTTATCGGGTCAATAATCTTAATCAAATCTTAATCGGTTCTTAATCAAATCTTAAGGATTGGCATTAAAAAAGCCGTAAGAATGTTTCCACTCTCACGGCTTGGTTTATTTATTAAATTAAAGATTGCAGTAATCAACAAGTCTTTGTGCCGCCTGCACCCTTGTAATTGTTGTGTTAAAGCTTGCAAGGCCAAAATCCTTAATGATATTGAAAGCAATTGAAATTGTTTTAATCGCCTTTGAAAGGTTAAAACCTCCGGCAAAAGAAAGCTTTACAAGGCTTATCGCGAAACCGATAACGTTTATCTCGCTGTCGGGTGCAAACTTGCCGTCCTTAGCATCCAATATTCCGTTGCTAACCGCCCACACAGCCGCGTTAAAGTACGAATCGGAGCTGTCAATATCACTGAATGCAGCGTTTTCCGTATCAACGTCAGGCGCACCTGCAATATTGTAAAGAGTCTGTGCAAATGCAGCCTTTGTCAAAGCGGCGTCAACACCGAACTCGGTATCCGTAACTCCGTTCATATAGCCGTGCATATACATAAACTGAATATCATTATAGTATTCGGAATCTGCGGCAACGTCCGTG
>DNGF01000245.1:546-3649 GCA_003486665.1 Oscillospiraceae bacterium | reverse complement strand
TCGATTTGCTTGAGCTTGCTTTCCGCCGTCTTGATATTCTTCTCCCTGTTCCACTGCCTTTGCTGAGCCACAACGCCCTCAAGACGCTGTATCTCCTTCATATCCGTTTCGTATTTATCCTCAATCGCCTTTTGCTCGGCTTTCTTTTTAACGAGAAATTCGGAATAATTTCCCTTGAAGCAGCGAACCTTGCAGTTTTCAAGCTCCACGGTCTTGTCGGTGATTTTATCGAGAAAATAACGGTCATGGGATATAACAAATATTGCACCGTTGTAATTTTTCAAGAAATTTTCAAGCCACTCAACCGACTTGATATCAAGGTGGTTTGTCGGCTCATCGAGAAGCAGAATATTGCTCTTTGAAAGCAGGAGCTTCGCCAGCGCAACCTTGGAACGCTGACCGCCCGAAAGCTTATCCGTTGTCAGTTTGAAATCGTCCTCTGTGAAGCCGAGTCCCAGAAGCGCGCTCCTTGTACGGCTTCTGAAAGTCAGACCGCCCTCGTTATTGAACTTAGTCGTCAGCTCGTCCTGAAGCCGAAGATCCTCCTCCATATCGCCGAGGTTATGTTCAAGGCGGTAGTTGACCTGATTTATCTCAATTTCAAGGTTCATCAGATCGTCAAAAACGCTGATAAGCTCGTCGTAAAGGGTCATGCCCTTTTTGGAGCAGGTGTGCTGCTCCATGTAGCCGAGCCTTGCGTCCTTGCCGATGACGACCGCGCCCTCTGTCGGCTCAAGCTCACCCCTGATGAGCTTCAATATCGTGGTTTTGCCCACGCCGTTTGAGCCGATAAAGCCGACTTTCTCTTTATCGTTTATTTCAAAATTAACATTTTTAAACAGCTCGCGCTCACCGAATGAGAACGCAAGATTCTGAAAACTCAATACTGTCATAATACACTCCGAAATTTGTGCGGTATTGCCTTAATATGAGTATTTTACAACATCGGCGAAAATAAAACAAGTGCTAAAGCCAAAATAAACGACCTCTTGCCGCAAAATAGGCAGGAGGCCGATATGTTATTTGGTTTGTGATTTCTTCGGCACATAGCCGTAGTCCGTTTTCCAAATGTTGATTTGGCGGAAATAGAGGATAAATCCGACTATCGTTGTTATCGTTTCCGAAAGGGGAAAGGCAATCCATGTGTAGTTGAGTCCCATGAACGAGAACGCGTAGAAAATCGGAACAAGGCAGATTATCTGTCTGAGAAGCGTTAAAACAACGCTGGGCGCACCCCGTCCGATCGCCTGGAAGAAGATCGGAAGCATTAGCGAAAACGTTGCAGGGATGAAGCTTGTGCCGATTATCCTAAGCGCGGTTTTGCCGATTTCAAACACCTTTTCGCTCTTTGAGAATATGCTCAGAAGCTGAACGGGTATAAGCTCAAAGCAAAGTATTCCGACGAACATGAACGCTATCGTGACAATGAACGACCATTTCATGACCTCTCTTGTTCTGTCAAAGCTGTGATTGGTGTAGTTATAGCTGAGTACGGGGACGATACACGTTGTAAGACCTATCAGCGGAATGAAGAAAAATGTCTGTAGCTTATAGTAAAGACCGAGAACAGTCACGGCTTCATCGCAGAATTTGACGAGTATCATGTTCAGCGCAACAATGTAAACCGTATACATCGACTGCATGATGATGGACGGATAGCCGAGCTTGAAGATCTTACCTGTGTATTCGGGGAATTTCTTCGGCTTCGGCGGCTTTCTCAGACCCTTTGCGCCCGTAATTACCGCCGCGAGTATCTGACCGCCGACGGTTGCTATCGCTGCGCCGGCAACGCCCATTTTCGGGATAGGACCGATGCCGAAAATCAAAATCGGATCAACAATGCAGTTGAATACCGCACCGCAGATCTGAGCTATAGTCGGAAGGACCATGTTGCCCTCCGCCTGATGCACCTTTGAAAAAATGCCCTCTGTGAAAAGTCCGATACTGCCGACGCAGACTATCATTCCGTATGTATAGGCGTAGCTCAGAGCGGTTGGGTCACTCGCCGAGGTTCTGAGATACGGTTTGAGGAAGAACACTGTTGCCGCGGCGAAAAGAACCCAAAGTATAATTGAAATTATAAAGCCGCTGCCTGCCGTGTTGTTTGCTTTTTTATCGTTTTTCAGCGCATAATATTTAGCCATCAGCGTATTTACGCCGACTCCGGTGCCGACGGCAAGGGCGGTAATAATCAGCTGCAACGGATAAACTATCGAGAGTGCAGTCAAGCCCTGCTCGGAATATCTGCCTACAAAGAAGCTGTCAACGATGTTGTAAAGCGACTGAATAAGCAGCGCCAGCATGACGGGCGGAGCGATTTTCAGAAGTATTTTCGGTATGCTGTCCGTGCCGAAGAAGGTCGGATCATTATGTAATTCCTTTTTCATAAACAATGCCTGCTTTAGGATAATCAAGATTTATTGCATAAGGGATCGCCCGAAGCGATCCCTGAGATTATAACAGCGTATTTATTGAATGTCAACTGTAAATATCGTTATCGTTTTCTTCTTCATTCATCTCATAAACGGAAAGCTCATCTTTATCGACAAAGGCGGTGTATATCTTGCCGACAGGCGGAAAATTGCCGTCCTTTAACGCTTTTCTGAGCCAAACCTCATTTTTGCCGCAGGCTTTGAGGTTTTCAAGGAGGATCTCGCCGTCGGAGATTACAACAACAGGGGAAACCTCTTTTTCGGGCTGCATTCCCATATCCTGAGGATTTACGGGTCTGAGTGTCGATTTCGGCAAAAAGCTGAGCTGACCGTTCGGCTCCTGAACAACCGTTTGCAGGTCATCAATGTTAAAATAGCCGCCGATTCTGCACTGAGTCAGAAATTCGTTCAAATCGAGCTTGGCTTTTTTCAGATTCCTGCGGTAAATTGTTCCGTTGTCCATAAGAATTATTGCTCTGCCGACAAAAAATCGGCGGAACTTTATGGACTTGTTTGATAAGACCGAGAAAACTACCGCAAAAATGCCGTAAATAACAATGGCAACGGCAGGCTTCCAGAATTCGTTGATCGGGCTGAATGCCATATCAGCGGCGATCGAGCCGATGGTTATGCCGTTGATATAGTCGAACAGACTCAGCTGAGAAACCTGG
>DNGF01000245.1:0-517 GCA_003486665.1 Oscillospiraceae bacterium | reverse complement strand
CAGAAGAAACAATTCGACGATTGAAAGTATTGCCGTAAGACAAATTTTTAAAATTTCCATAATATCACCTACATTATTATTGACTCAATAACGAATAATAAACGTGACAGAAAGATTTTGCTTTGCATATTTCCAACTTTGCAATTACCAATATATTGTGTATAATGTGTCCTTATTTCGATTTTTTGTTCAATATGCTGAAAAAAAGCGGGGTTTTGTATAGCAATACCGCTTGAACCACAATATTTAGTTGGTGATATGAAATTAAAACGGAATATATTGTGATTTTGGTGATAAAAATCAATTTTTTTGCGAAGCGAAAAAAATATTGAACTTTATTGATTTTAGTGTTATAATCTTAACAGTTTTACGGTATATTTGGTTAATTGCCCCTTTTGAGGCAAAAATTATGATTATTTCTTTTTTACATATATTTTTTAAGGAGTGTAACGGGTGGATAAAATATATATAAACGGCGGAAAGCCGCTCCACGGAGAAGTTACGGTCAGCGGCGCTA
>DNGF01000161.1 GCA_003486665.1 Oscillospiraceae bacterium | reverse complement strand
TTTTCACTTCTATTTATATATAATAATAACCAAAAAAATTATATCTGTCAATAATAAATAAAGCCTGCGGAACGAACCGCAGGCTAAAACAATTTTTACATATTTATTTTTTACTTTTTTTTATTTTAATGTTCTTAGAATTATAGGTAAGCGCACCGATAAGCATGATAACCGCTGCAACGATAATAAATCCTACATTCTTTATGCCGTGCTTGTCAATAGCGGCATAGATGAACAGACATGAGCCTGCGAATGAAAGGATCGGCATAATGAAACGGCGGAACACATTAAATTCCTTGCCCTTTACCATGAGCATAATGTAAAGCGGAAGATAGAAAGCATAAACACAGATGAGCGGAAGCTCTGTCGAGTCGAAAAGGAAGATAGAGCCTTTGCCCGTGTAGCTTGCGAACGGAGTAAGGTTTGCCATGTAGAAATAGAAGAGCCAAAGCGCATTGAAAATAAGCGCAACGATTGAAGCGTTGGACGGCATCTCGGAAGCCTTATCGATCTCGCCGAGGAAATCGGGTCTGGGACCGTGATTTCTTGCGGCAAGCGAATAAAATCCGCGGTCACAGGCAAGTGTAAGTCCGTTAAGAGTGCCAAGACATGAAATTGCGATAAATACGGTCAGAATCGTACCTGCAACATTACCGAAAATCGTCTTGAACGCAAGGCCTGCGCCGTTCGGAAGAAGGTCGGCAGTCTTGATACTGCCCGAAATTCCGATATAGTAAAGCATATAAACAACAACAACAATAATGGTTCCGAGAACGAGCGCACGGGGAAGATTTTTCTTCGCATCCTTAAGCTCGGAGTTGATAGCCGTAGCGATAACCCAACCCTCATAAGCAAAAACAGATGTGCAGACACCTGCAAGAATAAGATGAGTGGAAACGCCCTCTCTTGCAACCTGTGTGCTGGAAACGATATTGCCCTCTGCGTCCTTAACAAGCTCAACAACGGAATTCATGTTGTCGATGAGAACGCCGTTCTTGATTCCGAAAATTGTTCCGACAATAGCCATGAGAACAAGCGGAATAAGCTTGATTACGGTTGTTGAAACCTGGAAATGACCTGCCAGCTTCGGCGAAAGAGTGTTAAGCGCGAAGCTGAGAATAAGGTAAACAAAAGCAAGAACCATTGTTTCCGCATCAGCCGCACCGTAGCCGAAGAGAGCCATTGTATATCTTGCAGAAAGCCATGCAAGAGCCGATGTCATTGCCGGATAATAGATCGAAGCCATGAACCAACCAACATAGTAAGCATACTTGCTGCCTACAAGAGCCTCGGAGTAGTCAACAACGCCGTTGATCTTCTCAAATTTTGTTCCCATAACGGCGAAGGTGTATGCGCTGATTACCATAACGCAGCCGCCGAGAAGCCATGAGATAAGAGCAACGGGAAGGTCGCCCTTTGTGATGTTGAGCATCGCCTCTGCCTTAAAGAAAACACCGGAGCCGACAACGATTCCGACAACCATGCAGATAGCGGTGATCAAACCGTATTTCTTTTTCAATTCTGCCATGTGGATTAAATCCCCTCTCTTTTTTTGAAAAAATCCAAAAAACTGTAAAAACTGTAAAAAAATTATACAATAAATATTGAAAAAAGTAAACCGACATATTATAATATATCTATTACAAAATGTTATTACGTTAGGAATGATAACTATATGGACTCAGAGAAATTTCATGCCCTTTTAAAAGCGATAGAATGCGGCAGCCTTACCGGAGCCGCAGAGGAACTCGGCTACACCCAGGCGGGGCTTACACATATGATGAACCGACTCGAAAAAGAGATCGGCGTTTCGCTTCTCCAGCGCACGAAGCTCGGCGTAAGGCTCTCCCCTGACGGTCAGGAGCTTTTGCCCTATATCAAGAGCTTCACCAATGCGGCATCGGCGCTCGACACGGCAATCAAAAATATCAAAGCCGACGACAACAAAGTAATCAGAATCGCCGCCTATTCGAGCATTGCGAACCATTGGCTCCCTGTCATTATAAGCAGCTTCCGTAAGGAAAATCCAAACGCAAAATTTGAGCTTCATGTCGGTCTGCCGGAGGAGATCTCACGCCTTGTCGCGAACAGCGAGGTGGATCTCGGCTTTATGAGTCTTATCAAAAACAACAAGTTCGACTGGATTCATTTGCTTGACGACCGTATTTTCGCCGTTCTTCCGCCGAACGACACCAACTCGGACGATTATATCACGATGGACTTCTTTCAGGATAAATCTTTCTTTATTCCGACCTACGGAGCTGACGGTGATATTCTGAGAATCATTCAGGAGAGCGGAATTGAGCCGAACATCAACTCGACTACGGTTGACGATGCAACGGTTGTTTCAATCGTCAGCCACGGACTCGGATACAGCATACTGCCGAAGCTTATTCTTGACGGAATGAAGGGCAATGTTATTACAAAGCCGCTCTATCCCGATGAACACCGCGACCTCGGCATCATCGTGAAATCAAAGAACACCATGCCGCTAATCGTTCAAAAATTTGTCGCCTGCAGCAAGAGAGTAATTAAAGAATTGGAAGAATAAAAAATTCGGTGTTGCCGCATTCAGCGCAGAAAAATATCAAATTTATATCACAAAAATAAGGCTATAATTCACA
>DNGF01000251.1 GCA_003486665.1 Oscillospiraceae bacterium | reverse complement strand
TCCCGTTACGACCGAGAGCATAACTGCGGAGCGTACAACACTTGCGCCGACAACCGCCGCCGCACCGACTACCGTGGCGGCAGTACCTACGAAAATGAAGCTCAACTTCGGTGAGGGCTTCAAAAATGAATATCTCATCGGCGAAAAGCTTGATATGTCGGGAATAACGGTGTCGGTTATTTACACCGACGGAACAACAAAGAAAATTCCGATTTCCGATTGCAGAGTCACGGCGGATGACAGCTTCGGCACAGATGAGCGTTATGAAACAGTGAAGGTAAGCTACGGTGATGTCTCGGAAACATTCACGGTCAGGGTGCTTTACGGCGAGGACACAAAGTCGCTCAACTCCGTTTATGCGCTGTTCCCTGATGATTTTAAATTCACGGTTAAGGATTTAAACAATATTGACCTGAGCGGCATGGAAGTCTATGCGATTTACAGCGACAAGAGCAGAGAGAAACTCAGCGGCGGTGAATATACGGTCACAAAGGAAATACTCCCCGATAACAAAACGGCGATGATAACGGTCGAATATAAGGGAGTTTACACAACCTTCGGAATTGAGGAGGAAAAGTAATGAAAAATAATCTGATTAAAATACTGTCGGCTTTTCTTGCAGTCGTTCTGGTTATATCTATCGCCACGATCAATTCCGGCGCATATCTGAATGACATAACAGAAAAGGAAAAGGACTACACAAAACAGCCTGAGTTCAGGTCGGAGGATCTGAGGGTTAAATATGACGAAGACGGTTTGCTTATAGTTAACTATTACCCTGTTTCCGGTTCAAGAGCAGAAGAATACACGTTCCCTGCCGAAATCAACGGAATACCTGTTGCGGAGGTCAATTGCCCGTGGGGCGTTGAGAAGCTGACGATTCCCGACGGAGTAAAGCGTGTCAAAAACCTTGACAGCAGTGATTTAAAAGAAATCAGCTTCGGCAATGATGTCGAATACATTGAAAGTTTCAATGCCGAGAAATGTACGGGATTGACCGAAATCATATTTCCGGAAAGCCTGAAAGAGCTGGAGCTTAACGGTTACTCAATTATACAATTTCCGTCCTCGTTAAAGAAAATAAAATTTTCGGGAGAATACCAAACTTTAAAGCTCCGTTACAGTGAAGATGCTGTAATTGAGTTTTCGGAAGGAACCGAGGTCATCTTTGGGGGCAGACCGAGCTATGATATGTGGTTCCTTCTCAACAAGAGTGGATATAAATTGGCTGAGCGCGGCGGTGAATTCGTCTGCGTTAAGGATGAGGATAAGCAGGAGAAAACCTGCGGCGATTTTAAATATTACCTTGATGAAAACGGCTGTGCCGTCATTTCGGGATATACGGGAAGTGAAGAAAATTTACTTAACATCCCTGCCGAGCTTGACGGATATACGGTCGTAAAAATCGGCGACGGAGCATTTGATAACCGTGCCGAGCTTCCCTCGCGACCGCTTGATGAGGTTTCGGCAAAGGAGGACGGCTTTAGCTTTAAGGAGGTTTCGCTCCCGTCAACCGTGACCGAGATAGGCGACTGCGCTTTTGCTTATTGCGAGAGCTTGGAAAAAATAAATCTCTCAGAGTCCGTTGAAACGATCGGCTACAGTGCATTTGAAAGCTGCAAGAGCTTAACCGATGTTACTTTCCCGAAGAGCCTGAAGGTGATTTGCGACGCCGCATTTTACAGCTGTTCTTTTGACGCAGTATCTCTGCCGTATGGTACAGAATATGTCGGTTCATATTCATTCACTAATCCTCTCCCCTCCGACGAAAGCGAAAAGCTCAAGAAAATCGAGCTTGCCGACACAATAAAATTTATAGGGAATGAGGCGTTTGCGTGGTCAGGTGTGACTGAGGTTACAATGCCGCAAAGCCTTGAATATCTCGGCTCGGCATTTTCGAATTGCCGCAGACTGAAAACCGTAACCTTGAACGACGGGCTTAAAGAGATCGGCGCTGCATTTTTAGATACGTCGATTGAAAAACTGAGAATTCCGTCAAGCGTTGTAAAAATCGGAAGCGAAATGTGTTGGGGATGCAATTTGCTCAGAGAAGTGAGCTTTGCTGAAATCGGTAAACTGAAATATATAGGCGACCGCGCTTTCAGATCTACTCGTATAAAAAACATTGAAATTCCCGATACGGTTGAATATATCGGCAAAGAAGCCTTTTATTATTGTTATTCATTATCATCCGTAATCTTGCCGTCAGGGCTTAAAAATCTCGGTGCTTCTTGCTTTTACAATACCAGAAAGCTTGACATGATCGTTTTGCCGGAAGGTCTTGCTTCAATCGGTGAAAAATGTTTTCAGTACACTTCAATTGAAGAAATAACTTTACCGAAAAATCTTAAATATATCAGCGGACATACGTTTGTCGGCTGCAAAAATCTTGCGGATGTTACTTTGAACAGCAAGAGCTGTGAGGCAGGCTACGGCGTTTGGCTTTTGCAGGATGTATTGGAAAACGGCAAAAATGTAAAACTCAGCGTCCGTTCCGTGACCGTGGGCGAGGACGTTGAATATCTCGGACAGTATTTGCTTTCGGATATCATTGCTGAAAAAATCACGATTGAACAGAACGTTAAGTCAATTCATGCCAAATGCTTTGAAGATGCGGAGATCAATGAAATTTATTTCAATTCAAATGACTGCCGATTTGTTGACTGCGAAGAGTGGGAGGGCGGAATTGAACGTGATCCGAATAAATTTCAGGGAACGAACTCTCCGTTTTCATACATGACGGTGTATTACTTCACCTTGGGCGATAAAATCGACCGTATTCCAAGCTGGTTTTTCTGCAATGCGAAATCAATTATCGAGGTGAAAATCGAGGGCGAGGTCAAAAGCATCGGCGATGGCGCTTTCTATCATCTGAAAAAGCTTGCGGAAATAACAATTCCGTCAAGCGTTGTGTCGATCGGAAAATACAGCTTTCTTGAATGTTTCAGGCTGCATACGGTGAATATGTCTGAGAATGTTTCGCTGATAAGCGATTATGCCTTTTGGCATTGCGCCGACTTGACGGAATTTAATTGGAATTCGGAAACCAAAACTATAGGAAAAAATGCTTTCCAATGGTGCAGTAATTTGAAGAACTTTGACTTTGAAAATTCCGTGTTTACTCAGGGAAGCTTTTCCGGTGTTGCGGCGGAGAAGCTGAGATTCGGACTTGACGAAAAAACGGAAAACGTTGATATCCCCGATGAGAGCTTCATGGCTTGCGAAAATCTTGATACCGTTGCAATCGGTGACAGCGTTCAAAGCATCAATTCCCGTGCATTTGCCGACTGCAAAAATCTTGAAACGGCGGCGATAGCGGATTCTGTTACCGAAATTGCCGATGATGCGTTTGAGGGATGCGAAAAGCTGACTATTTACTGCAACGAAGATTCATACGCAAAAAATTATGCGGAAGAAAAGGGAATAAAGGTTTCAACGCTCATCGTCGATACGATCCCGAATCAGACCTACACCTCGAAGAAAATTGAGCCTGAGCTAAAGGTTTCAACAACTTCGCAGGTTCTCGGAAAAAGAGATTACAAGGCGGATTACTATAACAATATCAATGTCGGCAGTGCTAATGTTATTGTCAAGGGAACGGGCGATTTCAGTATGCTGATGACAAAGGCAGATTTCAGAATCATTGCAAGAAATATTTCCGACGCCGAGGTTAAAAATATTCCGTCACAGGTTCTCGGAGAAAGTCCATGCACACCGACAGTAACGGTTAAATATAACGGAAAAACTCTCGAAGAGGGCAAGGACTACACGCTGACCTATAAGGATAATTCAAAGGCGGGGACGGCGAGCGTCACCGTTCAGGGAAAAGGTAATTTTAAGGGCAAAATGACGGTTCAGTTTGAGATAAAGGAGGGCGATACGAAGCTTGAAGTATTCTTTAAAAAGGTTATAAAATTCTTCGTAGCAATATTCAATCGCATAATAAAAATTTTCAGTTAAGGGGGCTATTATATGAAAAAATTTTGTTCGGCAATTTCAATAATTATTTGCATGGCGATGTTGATTTCGATAACCGCGGTTGTCGGGTATGCTTCGGACGCAAAAACTTATTATATAAAAAGCATTGACGATTTGAAAGCAATGGGGGAGCTTATAAATAATGATGAGCAAGGCTTCGCAGGCGCAACCCTTGAATTGACGGCGGATATAAAGCTGAACGGCGGCGAATTCACTGCCGGCGAGAACGGCGAACCTCTTTATAACGGTGAGGCAACAGACGGAAGCGAGCTGCTCACTTTCGAGCCGATAAGCGAATTCAAGGGAACCTTCAACGGCAACAATCATGTCATCGGCGGGATTTATTGCAAGGGCAGGGGGCTTTTTGAAAAGGCGAGCGGTGCAGTGATCAAAAATGTGATTATCAAAAATTCTCTGTTCGATTCGCGCTCCTCAGCTTCCGAAAAGGTCGGATCTGTCTGCGGCGAAGCTATAAACTCGGAGATAAGCGGCTGTAAATCCTTTGCAACTGTTCTCAGCTCGGCGGATAAGGTCGGCGGCATTGTCGGATATGCCGAGAACTCGGTAATAGATAATTGCCGGAATATCGGATATGTTTTGGGCAAGAGCTGTGTCGGCGGAGTTGTCGGCGAGCTTGCTTCAACGGAGAAGCTGACAAGTTGTCTTAACAAGGGTACGGTTGCCGCAACGGGTGATTACGTCGGCGGAATTGTATCGAAAATCGGAACCGAAACCACGGTAGATTGCTGTGCAAATGCAGGTACGGTCAGCTCCGAGGGCAGCTATGTCGGCGGAATAGCAGGTGAGATTCTTCTCGATAAAAACACGATGTCGAATTGCTACAATTCGGGCTCCGTGAGCGGCAAGGACAATGTCGGCGGTATGGCAGGATCGCTCTATATCAGCGGCGACAACCATGACAGTGCAATAGCCGAATTCATTGAAATGAAAAGAGAATTGGACCGCATTTACGGCGACGGGATTCATATCGGCGTATGGCCGCCTCCGGGCTTTGACGATGAACGTTATTCGGAGCTTTATGAAATAATATACTCCGATCTTCCGCGAATGATAAGCTGTTACAGCAACGGCAATGTGTCTGCACAGGAAAAAACGGCCGGCTCATTTAGCGGAAAATTTGACGGAAATATTTGGAGTTTCCGCAATTGTTGGTTTAACTCAGTCGGTAAAATGGATGCTTCAGCGGATCAGTCAATAATGGATATTTATTGGGATTTCTCGCTTATGGGAATAGGCTATGACGGCAAAACCTATTTTGACCTAAAAATCGGACTTGAGTATGGGTCCGAAGAGAGTATGAAAACCGAGTCATTTGCCGAGACTATGAGCAGTGAAAATGTGACATTTGTTGTTGACAAGGGCAACGAGAACAACGGATATGTTATGCTAAAGGATTTTCACGATGCCGATGTGCATATTCACTCCTATTCGTTTGAAATCACAAAGGCCGCAACCTGTGAGGAGTCGGGCGAAAAAATTTACACCTGCGGCTGCGGCGACAGTTACAGTGAGGTAATTTCTGCATTGGGACATAACACGGTTAAGGTTTCTTCAACGTCGGCGACCTGTGAAAAGGGCGGAACGACAACCTACAAATGCACAAGATGCGATTATAGCTATATCACCTCGGATTCTCCGAAAAAGGCGCATGATTACACCTCGGAGATCGTGACGAGCGCGACCTGCACCCGTGACGGCAAGAAGGTATTTAGCTGCAAAAACTGCAATTACTCCTATGAGCAGATAATCCGTGCCAAGGGTCACAGATGGGACGGATGGGGCTATACCGTTTATCCCACGGCGATCAGCGAGGGCGAAATGGCTCGAACCTGTCAGGTTTGCAATGTGACCGAAAAAAGGGTCGCTCCGAGAGTTGTGAACGAGTCCTGCATAATTAAGGGCAATACGCTCACGGGATTGAAAACGGGAATGACGGTTGCAAGCTTCAAGGACGAAATGTTGAGCGGATCGGGTCATGTTACAATTACGGCGGAGAACATCGAAAACGATACGATAGGCACAGGCTCGAAGATAAAAATGTCTTATCCCGACAACACAAGCGATGAATTTGAAGTAATAATTTACGGCGATGTGAACGGCGACGGCTGGTATGACGGTCAGGACGCAACAACGGTCAATATGCTTGCAAACGGAATGCTCAGCCGTGAGCAGGTCGGCGATGCCGCATACATGGCGGCAGATTGCAACCATGACGGAGTTATAAATCAGCTTGACGTGGATATTCTCAACCGCGCAGGTGTGCTTCTTTCGGATATTGACCAAACTAAATCGACTGATGAGCTGCTCGAAACCTCTGCGGCTTATGCCGAATACACGAAGCTTGTCAGCCAAAACGTAAGCCCCGATATTCCGAAAACAGAGGAGCCTCCGACTCAAAGCAAAAATGTTTTTGAGAGAATAATCGATTTCATAATGTCGTTAATAAACAAATTGATTTCAATATTCCGTTAAAATCCAATAATAACAGCGAACTCCATAATCAAAGTGGTTATGGGGTTCGCTGTTTTAGATTATACGGGTTTGCCGTTGATTAAAATACTTTTGAAAAATTTATTTATCGAACGACGGATTGAATGCGTAGAAATTCTTTGAATTAAGCTTATCCGTTGCGATTCTCAAGCCCTCGCCGAAACGCTGGAAGTGGACGATTTCACGCTCACGCAGGAACTTGATTACATCGCGGACATCGGGGTCGTCAACAAGACGCAGAATGTTATCGTAAGTAGTCCTTGCTTTCTGCTCGGCAGCCATATTCTCCATGAGATCGGCAATTGTATCGCCCGTTGACTGCATTTCTGCCGCAGACCACGGGAAACCGCTCGCCGCTGTCGGGTAAACGCCCGTTGTGTGATCAACAAAGTAGGTGTCAAAGCCGCTGCGCTTAATTTCGTCATAAGAAAGATTTCTCGTCAGCTGATGAACGATCGCTCCGATCATTTCAAGATGTCCCAATTCCTCTGTACCTATATCCGTCAGAAGACCCTTAAGTTCGGGATATGGCATCGAAAAGCGCTGACTGAGATACCTCAGCGAAGCTCCCAACTCACCGTCCGGACCGCCGTATTGCGAGATTATGATGCTGGCATACTTGGCATTTGGTGTGGTGATTTTGACGGGATATTGTAATTTCTTTTCATAAACAAACATTAGCTGTTACCCCCTAAATCCCACGGCCACGGATTTTTGAGCCATGATACGCCGGGGTCTGAATTTGAATAAAGCGGACCGCAGTTCTCTTCGAATTCTTCAACAAGCTTTTCATTTTTTTCTTCATATTTTTTGTAAAGCGCCAATGCGCTGAGGTCGTCAGGGTGAGTGTCAAGATAGAGGTGCAGCTCCCACATTGCGAACTGAACGGCGTCTATCTGCTGTAAAAGCATTGCTCTTGTCATCTCATACCACGACCCTTGAAGGGCTTGTCGAGGACAGGGAAAAGGGTCCCTATTTTAAGAGCCTTCATTTCATCGTATGTGGTCGTGTCTGTTTGGAACGGAACATATGCCATCGCGACAACAGGATCGTCGGGCAGAGCCGGAGTGAACCCGGACTGCATGGTGGGAGGCGCACTCCGCGCAAATCCCATGGACGCTTTGGCGGAGCGTTCATATGGATAGTTGTTCAATTTAATTAACTCCTTTTACCCGACGGATCTTATTCTGCCGGGTTATATTTCGGCTTTTTGCCTATTAACAGGATATGCTGTGCAAAGGTATGTGGCACAAAAAAGAACCGCCTCCGATAATGGAAGCGGTTTGGGCTTATATGTTTTGTTATATAATGAAATGTTCACCGACTTGGAATATGAAGTCGTCGCCTTTGAGAAGCTTAACGAGTTCATGCTCATCATTCGGAAGAAACGGTACTCTTGTGGCGCAGAGATTGTCATGACCGATGTGGTGATAATCCGTTCCGGCTGTGGCAATCTTTCCGTTTTCTTTTGCATATTTTGCGGCAAGTGCAACTCTTGAATTATGGTTCGGGTGCATATTGAAGACCTCGATTCCATCAAGGCATTTTTCGAATCCGAGTTTCATACCGTCCCTGAACGGGTGTGCCTGAAGAAGAAACATATCGTCTGTTTTAAATTTATCGACAAAATTTTCAAGTGTTCCCGTCATATATGAATACATCTCATCGAGCTGTGAAAGTTCAAAGCC
Organism: Oscillospiraceae bacterium; assembly: GCA_003486665.1. Lineage (GTDB taxonomy): Bacteria > Bacillota > Clostridia > Oscillospirales > Acutalibacteraceae > CAG-488. Next base: position 5,171 of record DNGF01000251.1, on the reverse strand, counting down.
GAAAAGCAGATAATCATTGTTGTTTTGATTCGGAAATCTCAGCTCCGCGCCGAGGTAAATCTTTATGCCGAGCTTGTTGCCCGTTTCAAGTGCCTTGAGATAATCATTTCGGTAAATTTCAAGAAAATCGGGATTTTCCGGCTTGGGATAAAAATGATTTGTTATGGCAATTCCGTCATAGCCTGCGTCATGAAAAATCGACACAACGTCTTCGGGCTTAACCTGCGAGCAGCCGCTGGCGGGGGAGGTGTGTGCGTGAAGCTCCAGCCTGTAGGGATAAGCTTTTTTTATCTGTTCTTTTGCATTTTCTTTAAACATAGCTGTTGCTCCTCAAATTTCATTGACCATCATTTTATAAACCATCTCGCCGATCTCGTTCGTTTTGAGGTCGGTAATTTTTTCGTAGGGAATCACATCGAGAATTTTCAGATAAACATTTGAATGACGTCTGAACATATTCCTGTTCGCTTCCCGCGTGTTTTTGACAACCGAAACAACTATCGGCACTTTCGCTTTCTTAGCAATTTTAAATGCGCCGTTTCTGAAAGGGAGAAGTGTACCCTGCTTTTTGTTAACGTAGCCCTCCGGGTAGATTCCCATTGCACATACACCGTTTTTAATATTATCGGCGGCTTTGTTTATTGCTTTGACGGCTTCACGGTTGTTTTCACGGTCAAGTCCGACACAGCCCGATTTTGCAAGATATTTTCCTGCTGCAAATATGCCGAAAATTTCTTTCTTTGCAACAAAGGCAATGTTTTTATCCGCCAAAGCGGTTATTGTAATTATCGGGTCGAATGTAGAGAGATGATTGCAAACAAGCAGGAATTGTCCGTCATCCGGAACAAGCTCTTTGCCCTCAACGTGAACGTGAACCTTTGCGGTTTTAAGGAAAAGATTGATGCTTGAAAGCATGAAGCTTCGGTATGAATTATGAATATTGCTTGTGTATACCTTGTCTGTCGTGAAAGAATAAAGACAGAAGATACCGAGATGAAGCAGCAAAAAGCAAAGGTAAATCAAAGGAAACAGCAAAAGCGGCTTCCAAATATCTCCGAAGCTTTTTACAAAGCCCTTGAAATACGTTATGAGAAAATCCACAAGTACGCTGAGAAATGCGTATACAAAAGCCATAATAACTCCCCAAACAAGACAATATCACACAAATTTACGGTATTGTCTTGAAGTAAAAATCACGATTAGTTTTTGTTAAATCGTCGATGTTATTCTTCCTTGTCGAACGAGCCTGTATAGAGCTGATAATATCTGCCCTGAGCGGCGATAAGATCGTCGTGATTGCCGCGCTCAATAATGCGTCCGTGTTCAAGAACCATTATAACATCGGAATTTTGAATTGTCGAGAGCCTGTGAGCAATAACAAATACAGTTCTGCCCTTCATCAGAGCATCCATGCCCTTCTGAACGATCGCTTCGGTTCTTGTATCAATCGAAGATGTCGCTTCATCGAGAATCATAACGGGCGGATCGGCAACCGCGGCTCTTGCAATTGCAAGCAGCTGTCGCTGACCCTGAGAGAGATTGCCGCCGTTGGCTGTCAGCATTGTGTTGTAGCCGTCGGGAAGCATACGAATGAACTCATCGGCGTTTGCAAGCTTTGCTGCTGCGATACATTCGTCATCCGTTGCATCAAGCTTGCCGTAACGGATATTCTCCATTACGGTGCCTGTGAACAGGTTTGTTTCCTGAAGAACGATTCCGAGCGAATGACGGAGATCATCTTTCTTTATCTTGTTGATGTTAATTCCATCGTAACGAATCTTGCCGTCGGCAACATCATAGAAACGGTTGATGAGGTTGGTAATTGTTGTTTTACCTGCACCCGTTGCACCGACAAATGCAACCTTCTGACCGGGTTCGGCAAAGAGGGAAATGTCATGCAAAACAATTTTGTTCGGATCATACCCAAAGTCCATATGTTCCATACGGACATCGCCCATAAGCTTTGTATAGGTAACGCTTCCGTTTTCGTGAGGATGCTTCCATGCCCATGTTCCCGTGCGTTCCTTACATTCAACGAGCTTGCCGTCAACCTCTTTTGCATTGACGAGAGTAACATATCCGTCATCAACCTCGGACTTCTCGTCCATAAGGTCAAAGATTCTGTCCGCGCCGGCAAGAGCCATTACAATGCTGTTAATGTGCTGTGAGATCTGGCTGATGTTGTTTGTAAATTGCCTTGTCATATTAAGGAAAGGAACAACAACGGCGATTCCGAGCGCCTGACCGGAGAGAGAAAGGTTGTGAACATTCGGCGAAAGAATGAGAAGTCCGCCGATGAAAGCGATGCAAACATAGAGGATGTTGCCGATGTTGCCCATGATGGGCATAAGAATATTTGCAAAGCTGTTTGCTTTTGACGCTTCCTTAAAAAGCTCGCCGTTGATTTTATCAAAATCTTTGCAGCTTTCCTGCTCATGATTAAAGACCTTTACAACCTTCTGACCGCTCATCATTTCCTCGATGAAGCCCTCTGTTTTGCCGAGAGCTTTCTGCTGACGAACAAAGAACTTTGCAGAATTGCCGCCGATTGTTTTAACCACTACCATCATCAAACCGACCGCGCCGAAAACTATCAGCGTCATCCAAACGCTCAGGTAAAGCATATATGTGACCAGAATAATAATAGTCAGAGCCGACTGAATCAGAGCCGGCAACGCTTGTGAAACAAGCTGGCGGAGCGTATCAATATCGTTTGTGTAGTAGGACATTATATCGCCGTGCGGATGTGTGTCGAAATATTTTATCGGCAGCTTTTCCATCTTGCCGAACATTTTTTTACGGGTCTTATTGAGAAAGCCCTGAGTTACTACCGCCATTATTCTTGAATGGAAGAAGGAGGCGGCAACGCCGACAAGGTAAATGCAGCCCATTGTTGCAATGATTTTGACGATGTTCGGCAGCGCCGCGTCCCAGCCTGTGTCTATTCCTTTCGTTATCTCAACAATAAAGCTGTTAAGGAACAGGTTTGAGGTTGTTGCGGCAAGCGTTGACAGGATTATACATATAATGACCGCAATCAGCGGAGCCTTATACTCGCTGAAAAGCATTTTCATCAGTCTTTTAAAGGTTCCTTTTTTTGCTCCCGACTTCATTCCCATCATCGGGGCTCTTCTTCCTTTCGGCATCGGATTACTCATCAAAATCACCTGCCTTTGTCTGAGATTCATATACCTCACGGTAAATTTCGTTGTTTTCCATAAGCTCGTCGTGAGTGCCGATTCCGTTAATCTCACCGTTGTTGAGGACGATTATTCTGTCGGCATCCTGAACGGAAGAAATACGCTGTGCGATAATAAGCTTTGTTGTGTCGGGAATTTCTTCACGGAATGCCTTTCTTATCATTGCATCGGTTTTTGTATCAACTGCGCTTGTGGAGTCATCGAGAATTAGAATTTTCGGCTTTTTGAGCAAGGCTCTTGCAATACAAAGCCTCTGCTTCTGTCCGCCGGAAACATTTGCGCCGCCGCGCTCGATGTGGGTGTCGTACTTGTCGGGCATCTGCTCAATAAATTCATCCGCCTGAGCGAGCTTGCAGACTCTTATTATATCCTCATCGGTTGCATTCTTGTCGCCCCAGCGAAGATTTTCCTTAATCGTTCCGGAGAAGAGAACATTCTTCTGAAGTACAACCGAAACCGCATCACGCAAAGTTTCTATATCGTATTTCCTTACGTCGATTCCGCCGACCTTGACGCTTCCTTTTGTTACGTCATAAAGCCTCGGAATAAGCTGGATAAGTGTTGACTTACTGCTTCCGGTTCCTCCGATGATTCCTATTGTTTCACCGGAATTTATGTGGAAGTTTATATTACGCAGTGTGTCAACTTCCTGCTTTTTCGAATAAGCGAAATCAACATTTTCAAAGTCGATTGAACCGTCCGCAACCTTTCTGACGGGGTTTGCCGGATTTTTGATTGTGCTGCCTTCTTCGAGAACCTCAACAATACGTCCTGCCGAAGCGAATGACATCGAGATCATAACCATAGTCATTGAAACCATCAAAAGACTCATGAGAATCTGCATACCGTATGTCAGTATTGAAGAAAGTCCGCCGACCTTAAGATCTACGCCGCCTGATGTAACAATTATTTTTGCTCCGAAATAGAATACTATGAGCATGATAACATAGATTGCGGCGCTGACAAGGGGATTGGTGAGAGCCATGAGCTTCTCGGCTTTAGTAAAGTCGTTACATACATTGTCGGAAGCGACAGAAAACTTCTGATTTTCAAAATCCTCACGAACGAAGGACTTGACCGCTCTGATACCTGCAACGTTTTCCTGAACGGAATTGTTCATCGCATCATAGCGCTTGAAAATGCGCTTGAAAAGCGGCATTACCATCTTTATCATCAGAACAAGTCCGACTGCAAGGAACGGAATAAGCGCAATGAAAGCCGTCGTCAGCTTCGGGCTGAGTTTGATCGTCATAACGATTGAGAAAACAAGCATCAACGGGCTTCTGATTGCCGTTCGTATGATCATCATATATGAGTTCTGAACGTTTGTTACATCGGTCGTAAGTCTTGTTACAAGGCTTGATGCCGAGAATTTGTCGATGTTTGAGAATGAATAGGTTTGAACCGCATAGAAAAGATCGTGTCTAAGATTTTTCGCAAATCCGCACGAAGCAACGGCGCAGAAATGACCTGCAAGCGCACCGCAGGCAAGCGAGCAAACGGCAAGAATTATAAGCTTGATTCCGTAGCTCGTAATGAAATCCATGCCTTGGCCGTCTTTAATTCCGTCGATGAGCTGAGCTGTTATAAAAGGTATAAAGCACTCAATAACAACTTCGCCGGTGATGAACAGCGGACTGAGAAGTGACGGCAGCTTGTATTCTCGGATACATTGCATAAGTCGTTTTACCATATTCATGCTATCATTCCTCCTTTTCCTTTAAATAATAGCTTTTGAGATTTTGCTTCATTCTTTTGAGATAATTGTATAAAGCTTTCTTTTCCTCCGAGCTGAAGCCATCGGTCAGAACGCTTTCAACAAGGTCCATATCCTCCGCCATAAGGTGCGATATAGCCTTTGACTTATCCGTCATGACAATTTTTTTCAGACGAGCGTCACAGCTCACCGACTGCCTTTCCACAAGACCCTTTTGCTCCATGAGATTTATTACCTTTGAAGCGGTCGAACGT
>DNGF01000268.1 GCA_003486665.1 Oscillospiraceae bacterium | reverse complement strand
CAATGACCGTTACTCAGCAGATTATCACGATAGCAATAACCGCCGTGGCAACCATGATAACAAGATTTCTTCCGTTCGCCGTCTTTCAGTCGAAGAAACGTCAGACACCGAAATTCATTGAATATCTCGGCAAGGCTCTTCCGGCGGCGGTGTTCGCAATGCTGGTTGTATATTGCCTTAAAAATGTTGATATTCTCACGGGAAGTCATGGTCTTCCGGAGCTGATTGCGATTATAGTTGTTGTTCTTCTCCACCTTTGGAAAAAGCAAATGCTTCTCTCGATTGCCGGCGGCACTGTTTGCTATATGCTTCTTGTTCAGTTTGTGTTTAAGTAAGTTTTTATAAAGAAACATATTCAGCCTTTTTTGAAGCAAGTCGTTAATTTAAAATTTGCAGCATTTTTATCAGCAATTTTCTTCATAGATCGTGGGCTCCTCCTCCGGGGGAGCTGGCAGCGCAGCTGACTGAGGGAGTGAGGTTTTATCAGACTTTCTCGAAGTCCACATCAACCTAAGGTCAGCAGAAACCAACCAATGCTAATACACTCCCAACAAATGTTATAGACACCGCTTGATAAGATATGTTATAATACTATTATATTTAACATATCCCTTTATCCGACAACATTTTCCGGAAACGCATTGACTTTATCAGTTAAAAGTGATAAAGTATTCTATAACATAATTATTATGAAATTTCCCGAAAAAACAGGAAGTTATAACAATCAGAGGTGGAAAAAATGGTTATTACCGAGCTTCTTGAAAGAAATGCCCGTCTTTATCCCTCGGACACTGCTCTTGTTGAGGTAAATCCCTCCGTTGAGCGTGACAATGCCGTAACATGGAGAGAGGCCAGTCTTATCGAGAGCGCAACTCCCGGCACACCCTACCGCCGTGAGATTTCATGGAAAGATTTTGACCGCAGGGCAAACCGATTTGCAAATCTTTTGCTCAGCAGAAATGTCAAAAGAGGAACAAAGGTCGCTATTCTTTTGATGAACTGTATCGAATGGCTGCCGATATACTTCGGTATTCTCAAAGCAGGCTGTATTGCAGTGCCGATGAATTACCGATATTCAAGTGATGAGATCAAGTATTGTCTTGAGCTTGCAGATGTTGAGGTCTTCGTTTTCGGTCCCGAATTCATAAGCCGAGTTAATCCGATACATAATGAGCTGAAGAATATTAAAATTACTCTTTTTGTCGGTAATGAAACACCCGAATACGCGGAAAACTGCATGACGCTCATTCGCTATTGCTCATCGTCGCTTCCGCCGATAGCCTTGGATGAAAACGACCATGCCGCAATTTATTTTTCCTCCGGCACAACGGGCTTTCCGAAGGCGATTCTTCACCGCCACAAGGCTCTTTACTGCTCATGTCTGACCGAACAGAAGCACCACGGGCAGCAAAAGGACGATGTTTTCCTTTGCATTCCGCCGCTTTATCACACAGGCGCAAAAATGCACTGGTTCGGCAGTCTGCTTTCGGGCAGCAAAACCGTTATTCTCAGAGGAATTAAACCCGAATGGATTCTTCGCACTATCACGGAGGAGAAATGCACTATCGTTTGGCTCCTTGTTCCGTGGGCGCAGGACATTCTGGACGCAATAGATTCAGGCAGAATCAATCTTGACCACTATCTTCTCGACCAATGGAGGCTTATGCACATAGGCGCACAGCCTGTTCCGCCGAGCCTTATACACAGATGGAAAAAGATTTTTCCGCATCATCAGTACGACACAAACTACGGTCTCAGCGAATCCCTCGGACCGGGCTGCGTTCACCTCGGTGTTGAAAATATCAACAAGGTCGGCGCAATCGGTAAGGCAGGCTACCTTTGGGAAACAAAAATTATTGACGACCGCGGCGAACCCGTTAAACAGGGTGAAGTCGGCGAGCTTGCCGTTAAAGGACCGGGCGTTATGCTCGAATACTACAACAATCCGAAGGCGACCGAAGAGATTCTCAAGGGCGACTGGCTCTACACGGGAGATATGGCACGAGAGGACGAGGACGGATTCATCTACCTTGTTGACCGTAAAAAGGATGTCGTTATCTCCGGCGGTGAGAATATTTATCCTGTTCAGATTGAGGACTTCCTCCGCCGCAACGATAAAATTAAGGACGTTGCCGTTATCGGTATTCCTGACCACAGACTCGGCGAGATCACAGCCGCAATTATTGAGATCAAGGACGGCATGACCTGCACCGAGGAGGAAATCAACGATTTCTGCGAGGAACTTCCGAGATACAAGCGTCCTAAGAAGATTATATTTGAGAAAGTACCCCGTAACCCGACGGGAAAAATAGAAAAACCTGTACTCAGGGCAAAGTATTGCAAGGGCAGACTTGTCGAATCACAGATTACAGGCTAAACAGCAAACGGAGGTTATATAATGAAGCAGTTGATGCTCGGCAACGAAGCAGTTGCCAGAGGACTTTACGAAGCCGGCTGTTCCTTTGTTTCCAGCTATCCGGGTACTCCGAGTACCGAGATCACGGAATATGCCGCAAAGTACAAGGAAATTTACGCGGAATGGGCGCCAAATGAAAAGGTTGCCGTTGAAGCGGCATTCGGCGCGTGCGTTGCAGGAAAAAGAAGCTTTTGTTCCATGAAGCACGTCG
>DNGF01000237.1:7090-7908 GCA_003486665.1 Oscillospiraceae bacterium | reverse complement strand
CCGAAGAGATCGAGGACAAGCTTTCCACGATCGAGTATGTCAAGGAAGTTATCGTGTATGAGGAGAACGGCTATATTACAGCAGAGTTCTTCCTCGATACAGTTGAAACTCCCGATGCAAAGGAGAGAATCAGGAACGACGTCAATGAGATCAACAGAAAGATGCCTACCTACAAGCAGGTTGCAAGGATCAAGACGAGAGATACGGAGTTCCCGAAGACTACAACGCTCAAGATTCTCAGAAATTACAAGTAAACAGAAAAATGGGACTGTGCTTAAATGCGGCAGTCCCGATTTTTATTTTATTCTTTTGTAAAGGTCAAGCGCGGCGGCATTGCGCGAGTTATCGTCCTTACAGCCGGTAACGATGATGATATAGGTTTTGCCGTTCTTCTCGAATACGGATATCAGGCAATAGCCTGCGCTGTCCGTAGTGCCTGTCTTGCCGCCGATGAAGTCCTTGCAGTAGTACGGACTTTTCGGGTCGATCAGCTTAATGTGGTTCTTCCAGCTAAGGCTTCCGCCCGCGGAGAGAGTGACCTTTGTTTCCTTGATCGAGATTATTTTCTTTATGGTCTGATTTTTTATTGCCTGCTTTGTCAGGGTCAGAAGATCCGCAGCGGTAGTGTATTGCTTCGAGTCATCCCAGCCGTCGGGATTTACAAAGCTGCTGTCGTTCATGCCGATCTCTGCGGCGGTTTTGTTCATCAGCTCACAGAAATATTTTACCGCCTGCCTGTCGCTCAATTTATCATTGGGGCGGAGAAGCCGCGCAGTACCGACGGCTACGGTGTATGCCGCGTCGTTGCCGGACATGAT
>DNGF01000237.1:3430-7000 GCA_003486665.1 Oscillospiraceae bacterium | reverse complement strand
AAGGCTTGATTCCGGCTGAACCATATCAAGCTCCGAGCCGACCTTGAATTTTGTTTCCGGCTTGACATATTTGAGCGCGGTATATGCGGTGAGAAATTTTGTCATGCTCGCAGGATAAATGCGCTTGTCAATGTCCTTCTGCTGGCTGAATCTGTCGGTGTCAACGCAGTAGGTAAGCGCTGTTTTGTATGAGTCGGCAGGCAGCTCTGCCAAGGTTGAAGCCTCGGTCGGAGCGGCTGTCGGCTGTGTGATATCAACTACCGGCATCATACCCGACATATCGGGAAAAGTCCCGGCATCGCCGGAGAATGTTTTTTTCGTCTGACATGAGGTCAGCGTTATGATCGCAACGGCTGTCAACAGTGCCGACAGCCTTTTCAGCATTTTCATCGGATCTTTCCTTTATTTATATTTTACGGCAGGCATAAAAACAAAGGCTTCATCGCTTTTACACTTGAAGCTCTCAAGCTGCTCTTTGTCCGCGAAAACATAAAAATAATGATTTTCATAGCACACAGCGGAGTTGTCGGTGTAAATTACAAGCTCGTTGTTTTTAAATGTCGTTTCAAACTTTTTCAGACATTCATTATAATACGCTTTCTTGATTTCGTCAATCTTTCCGTTGATCTCGGCAATTCCCGCCTCATCGGGATATTCATATTTTGCGTAGGTATATTCGCCGTGTTCGGAGTCATATGCCGAATCATATCCGACAATTTTTCCGTTCTTCATAAGCTCACTGCGTTCTTCCTCAAGCTTTTTTAAGGTTGTACCGCCGTATTTCCAATTGCTCATTTCATCTTCATTGATACATGATGAAAAGTCAACCATTACGGCATATACGGTGTCCCTCGGCTTGCCGTCTGTGAGCTTTTTCAGGCTGTCGGTGATTTTGACCGTGCCGAGCGTGACTTTGCCGTTCTGTTCGGGACCCTTTGTCCCGTCCGTTCCCCAAACGATGTCGGGAAGGTTTTTGTAAAAATCAAGGGTCGGGACAATACGGTGGCATATGTCGTTTAATGTCGTTTGTTCGGGGAGGCTGTCGGCGGATGCAGTTCCTTTTGAAGTTGTTATCGTTTTGCCATCCGTTGCCGCATCGTTTTTTTCGATTGATGTGGTTTTAGCCGCTTCGGGCGGCTGAATATCCGTTTTCTGACGGTTAAGGGCGGTAGCTCCGACCGCGAGAAGAACAAAGACCGCGGCTGCCGCTGCCCATGTCGATATCCTTCGGTATGACGGCTTCCTGATTTCGGCGGCCTCGGCGATAAGCTCGTCATCAATGCCGTTTATTGCTTCAAATATCTCATTTTTCATATGTAATAACCCTCTTTCGTTAAGTAATTTTTCAGTCGATTCCTTGTTCTGTGAAGCTCGGTTGCAACGGCTTGGGGCTTCATGCCGAAAAGCTTTGCGATATCCTCAACCGAATCGCAGAACCAGTATCTTCGGACGAAAAGCTTCCTGCTTCGTTCCTTTTCCGTGTGAAGAAAAGTGCTTATTGCCGCGGAAAGCTCCTGAGCGGAAAACGACAGCTCCGTGCTGCTCGGCGATGGGAGAAGAGCCGAAAGCTCGTCCAGCGAGGTGGTTAGGTCGGAATTTCTTTTTGCGGCAGTGTTGTGTTCAAGCCGTTTCAGCGCATTGTTTTTTACAATTCGGCAAAGATATGCAGACAGCCTTTTCGGCTGTTCGGGCGGAACAGAGTTCCAGACGGCAAGATAGGCGTCGCTGACACATTCCTCTGCGTCCTCACGCTGAACTATGTTCGCGGCGAGTCGGTGGCATACGGAGCCGTATTTGTTTGCCAGCTCTTCAATTGCTCTTTCATCCCTGAGCATAAAAAGCTCGATTATTGAATTGTCGTTCAAAAGCATTCCTCCTTTCACCCTATAAGACCGAAAAAGTTCGGGAATATTACATTTTTATCTTACAAAAAAATATTGATCATTGTCAACAAATGATTGAACAATATATGACTTTATGATAAAATTAATTTGTAAATTTGTAAAAAATGAGATTTTGGGATAGGTGACTGCTATGTATGAAAAATTTGATCCGATAAACAGCGCAAGGCTTGTTCATCATTACATAACGAATATGTGCGATGAGGCTTACGATAATCTGCCGTACTGGCTGCTGCTTCCCAATAAAAAGCCGGCTGAGGCGGCTCACTGCCGCGTTGACGACGCCGAGCTTGTCGGTTCATGGTATGAGGGACTGACAAGCGCAATGCGTATGCTCAACACAAATGACGGAGATGACGTCAAGCAGTCACTGCGCCGCCATCTTATGAAATCGTGGGGTGAACATGGACTGCGTTTTTGTGAAAAGTATCCGTGGACTCATACGGTTCATGCTTCTTTTCATGAAATGGGATATATTCTGCCTGCGCTCAACATGATCACCGAGGAATATCCCGAAGACGAGGAAGCGGAAAGACGTACCTCCGAGCTGGTACGGGGTATGCGCTCGCTTGTGATTGAGCGCAAGGTGCGTACATTTTGGTCGGGTGACTTTGATGAGGACGAGCCTCTTTACGAGTTCCCGAACGATGTTTATTTGAAAGAGGGAGGGTTTGATCTGACCCGTCACACGGGCAGGGGAGAGCAGGCGATCCGTAACGCGGTGTCGTTGCAGGCTCTTGTCCGCCGATATGAGCTGAAGGGCGATGAGGTTGCCCTTGACCTTGCAAGAGGTCTTGCTAACTATGTCCTTGACACCTCAAAGTATTTTAACTATAAAATGGAGTTTTTCGGACACGTTCATTCGGCTATGTGGTTTGCCTGCGGAATTGTGAAGCTCGGCAGGCTCACGAACGAGGAAAGATATATCAAAGACGGCAAGGCGATCTACGACTATGTTCGTTCGATTTCCTCCGATTTCGGCTGGGTTCCGGAATATGCACAGTGGCATCCCGTTGAGGAGGAACACTGCGAAACCTGCTGTATAAGAGATATGATAGTCTGTGCCGATGAGCTTATCAAATGCGGATATAAGGAATATTGGAATGACATGAACCTTTTTGCGCGCAATCAGCTGATGGAAAATCAGGTTAAATATACAGGTTACGTTGAGTGCGACAATTCAAAGCCGGATGCCGAAGGAATAACCTACCGTGACATTGATAAGCGCATGATCGGCGGATTTACGGGCGGAAGCGAACCGAATTCAATTTCACTTTCACGTTTTCGCTCCATCGCCGGCTGCTGTGTAGGCACGGCTCCCGTTGCACTCAAAACCGTGTGGGACAATGCGATAACCGAGGAGGACGGAATATTTACGGTTAATATTCCCTGCGACAAGGAAACCGATGAAATTAAGATGGAATCGTTTATTCCCAATGAAGGTGTGATCCGTCTTACGGCAAAAAAGGATTGTGGGGCAGGCTTTCGTGTGTATGATTGGATGCGTGATTGGTTCGTTACTCTCAACGGTAAAAGAATCGACGGTACTGCGGCAGAGCTGAGAGAGGGAGATATTCTTGAACTTACGTTCGGCATAAGCACGATCGAGAAGAAAGAAACCGTTCGCGGTGTGGAATTTACGGTTTATTGGCGCGGATGTGACGTTGTT
>DNGF01000237.1:0-3395 GCA_003486665.1 Oscillospiraceae bacterium | reverse complement strand
TTTGACGCCGAGAGGTGAACACGTTCGGCTTTATCAGCGCGATCTCTCAAAGCCGAAGTATTATCCGACTCCGGAGGATGTTGTATATACCGGTGCGGCAAACTATGCTCCGACTCAGCAGACGAAGTGAAAATAAAGCTTTTTTGTTTATCTGCAAATGACTGACTAAACTTCGGCAAACACAATTAGCTTTGACAACCGTATAATGATTATGGTAGCATAATTTTCGGTGATTAAATGAAAATCAGGAATCTTGAAATAAAAGGTTATGCCTGCCTTGCACCCATGGCAGGAGTTGCAGACAGAGCCTTCCGTGAGCTTTGCGTGAGCTACGGTGCGGCTTATGTCATCAGCGAAATGGTCAGCTCCAAGGGCTTAACGATGCAGGATAAAAAATCTAAAGAACTGCTTTATCTTTCGGACGCCGAGCGTCCGGCAGGCGCCCAGATATTCGGCGATGACCCCGATATAATGGCAAAGGCGGCTTTGAAAGCAATGGAGTTTTCTCCCGACTTTATCGACATAAACATGGGCTGCCCCGCGCCGAAGATCGCAGGCAACGGAGGCGGTTCCGCACTTCTCAAAAAGCCGGAGCTTATAAGCCGAATTGTCGAAAAGGTTGTTGAGGTGTCACCTGTTCCTGTTACGGCGAAGATTCGTATCGGCTGGGACGAAAACAGCATAAACGCCGTTGAGATCGCGAAACGAATTGAAGCGGCAGGTGCCGACGCGATAACGGTTCACGGCAGGACAAAGGCTCAGATGTATGCTCCGCCGGTATCGCTCGAAGAGATTGCAAACGTTAAAAAAGCCGTTTCGATTCCCGTCATAGGCAACGGTGATATCGTTGACGGAAAGAGTGCGAAGAGGATGCTTGACGNNNGTGACGAAACGGGATGCGATTTTCTCATGGTCGGCAGGGGCGCTTTGGGAAATCCGTGGATATTTCAGTGCATAAATGCATATCTTAACAACGAAGCGGATTTTATCGAGCCTACGCTTGAGGAAAAAATGAACGTCATGCTCAGCCATATCGGAACGCTTTGCGAATACAAGGGCGTGCGTATCGGAATGCGCGAAGCGCGCAAACACGCGGCTTGGTACATCAAGGGCATACGCGGCGCCGCTTCTTTCAGGCAGGAAATAGGTAAACTTTCGTCAATGGACGAATTAAGGGAGCTTGCCGAGAAGGTGGTTGCTTCTCAGCAGTAAAATATTCAGTATTCATTGAATATTCACCGCGTTTTTTTTCGGAACGGCAAATCGAAAAAAATAAAGTTTTCCACAGGTAAAGTTCTAAACCTTTACAAATTTTCCACAAAAAGGCTTTCAAAGCCTTGATTTTACGTCAAACTTTCCACACTTTCCACCGAGTTTTCCACCGTGACAAGTGAAAATGCTTGTCGTAAAGTAAAAATACTTTACATTTGCCGAAATATTCATTTTGCCCTGTTGTATTCATTTTAGGCACGATATAATCCCGAAAATGTAAAAAAATCAACCGATTTTATCAATTAATTGCGAAAAGTCTATTGACAAAAGCATAAAATAACACTAATATCTTTTAGTGAATAAAATATTTATTTTGGAGGAGTTCTTTCCATGTCAGTATCAGTATTTGAAAGACTGCAGAATATTATTGCAGAACAGCTTGAAATTGATGTAGACGATATCAATCCCGACAGCGACATCGTTGACGATCTCGGCGCGGACAGCCTTGACATCGTTGATCTTGTTATGAGCATTGAGGATGAATTTCAGGTTGAGGTTCCCGATGAGGCAGTTGAAGAGATCAGAACCGTTGACGATGCGGTAAGGTACATTGAAGATCACGAATAAGAAATATAAAGGCGGTAGTAAAATTGGCACAGCAAAAGAAAATGGTTGAAGAAATCACGTCAATGGACGAGGATTTTGCAAAATGGTACACGGATGTTGTAAAGAAAGCCGAGCTTTGCGAATACACAAGCGTTAAGGGCTGTATGGTTATCAGACCCTACGGCTATGCAATTTGGGAAAACATTCAGCGCATCATGGACGGTATGTTCAAGGCAACCGGTCATGAGAATGTATGTATGCCCATGTTTATTCCCGAAAGCCTGCTTGAAAAGGAAAAGGATCACGTTGAGGGCTTCGCTCCCGAAGTTGCATGGGTAACTCACGGCGGCAGCGAGAAGCTTGAGGAAAGACTTTGCGTCCGCCCCACTTCCGAAACCCTTTTCTGCGAGCATTACGCAAACATCGTTCATTCATACAGAGATCTTCCGAAGCTTTATAACCAGTGGGTAAGCGTTGTCCGTTGGGAAAAGACGACACGTCCGTTCCTGCGTACAAGAGAGTTCCTCTGGCAGGAGGGTCATACGATCCACGCAACGGCAGAGGAAGCTCAGGAAGAAACGATTCGTATGCTTAACGTCTATGCCGAGTTCTGTGAGAAATATCTCGCAATGCCGGTTGTAAAGGGCGTTAAGACAGCTAAGGAGCGTTTTGCGGGAGCCGAGGATACATACACCATCGAGGCTCTTATGCACGACGGCAAGGCTCTTCAGAGCGGTACATCTCACTATTTCGGCGACGGCTTTGCAAAGGCGTTTGACATTCAGTTCACGGGCAAGGACAACAAGCTTCATCACCCGTTCCAGACCTCATGGGGTACAACGACACGTCTTATCGGCGCAATCATCATGACCCACGGCGATGACAACGGACTTGTTCTTCCGCCGGCAGTCGCTCCGATTCAGCTTGTTATCATTCCCATCGCTTCTCACAAGGAGGGCGTTCTCGATAAGGCTAACGAGCTTAAGAACAAGCTTGCAAACGTTTGCAGAGTTAAGCTTGACGATTCCGACAACAGCGCAGGCTGGAAGTTCGCGGAATATGAGATGAAGGGCGTTCCGCTTCGTCTTGAGATCGGTCCCAAGGATATCGAAAACAACCGCTGTGTTGTTGTTCGCCGCGATAACGGTGAGAAGATTTTCGTTTCGCTCGATGAGCTTGAAACAAAGATTCCCGAATTGCTTGAAGCGGTTCGCGACGGTCTTTATCAGAAGGCGATTGACCGCAGAGCAGCAATGACCTTTACGGCGAAGGATTATGCCGAGCTTAAGGACATTGCAGACAACAAGCCGGGCTTCATCAAGGCTATGTGGTGCGGCGACAGAGAGTGTGAGGATAAGCTCAAGGACGAGCTCGGAATCACATCTCGCTGTATTCCGTTTGAGCAGGAGCATCTCAGCGACACCTGTGTTTGCTGCGGCAAGCCTGCAAAGCATATGCTCTATTGGGGCAAGGCATATTAATATAAGCTATATAATTAAGAAGACATTCCCGAAAAAGGAATGTCTTTTTTGTTTAAGCTGTATATTCGTTTTACGCAGAGAATATCCCGCCTGCAG
>DNGF01000262.1:3861-5148 GCA_003486665.1 Oscillospiraceae bacterium | reverse complement strand
GGAAGCTATCGAAGCGGGAAATCTTATTAAACAGCTTAAGTAACAACTGAATAATAAAACAAGCTATAGTTCACATTGAGCTTTAACCGTGAACTATAGCTTAATTTTTTAGTTTATGATTATGAATACCTCGGCTGTTTCAGAACTTATTGATAATTCCGACGGAGTATTGCAGTATTTTCAGCGCATCGAGAGAATTGATATTCTTGTCCTTATTGACATCGGCAAGCGCTTGCTTTTCCGAATCGAGAGTTATTATGCCTACAGAGTGCTGAAGAACAAGCAAAGCGTCAAGGGAATTTATGCTTCCGTCCTTGTTGACATCGCCCGTTTTTGAGGTTGAATTTACTTTGAATTTCAGCGTTGCTTTTGAGCAATCGAAATGCTGATCATCCGAGTAAATCAGTCTTTCGCCGAGCATATCCGAGGTCTTGTATATAACGCTGTAAAAATAGCCCGTCTTGTAATCTGAGCATCTCATGGTTTCAATCGGAAGCGCAATTTCTCCCTCCGCTCCGGCTTTAGCCGTCTTGGAAACATCAAAGGTGATCGTAATGAGATCCTCGTTGAGCTTACCTACCGCAGTCGAAGTCTGCATAACGTCCGGAGTCATTGTTACTCTTAAAAACCGGTGAGTTTTCTTATAGCTATCCAGCTTATCTGCGGCAATGTTAGGCCAGCCGAGCTTTCTGTTGCCGGGGGATATGCTTTCCCAATCGACAAAGCTGGTTTTCTTGCTTCCGCAAACACCGTACAGCTTTCCGCTTGTGTTGAAAACACCGCTTGACGCTTTCTCAAAAACGGACGGCGTGTAAAAGATCTGAAGGCAGGTTGTACCCGTATAATAGTTATTGGTAAGGTGAAGCGTGACCTTGACCTTATCACCCGGATTAACGCCGATTACGTTGGCTGAGGAGTATGTATTGCCGTTAACGTTTGCCTTAAATGACCATGCTGCATTATAGCTTGTCTTTGCCTCGGCAAAAACAAAAAAACAGGACAACAGCATAGTTATTGAAATAAGAATACACAGAAGCTTCTTCAAAATGATCATCCTTTCATCGTAAGATCAAGGCGGTTATAAATCCTGCAATTGAAGCGGCAAGCACGGCAGCGGAGGCGGCGATCGCAAGAATGTCCTTAAGTTTTTTGTCTTCAAGCTTTTCTTCTGCTGACTCTTCGCGGACGTTGCTGATTCTGTCGCAGTCGCTGAGGATAAGAAGAAGCTTGTCGTTGCATACTCTGAGAAGATCCTTCGGGCTTTCGTTTTCTTCGGCAAAGACCTTG
>DNGF01000262.1:0-3818 GCA_003486665.1 Oscillospiraceae bacterium | reverse complement strand
ATGTTCGCCACGGCTATATAGCAGCACAAGCCTTTTGCTTCATCTGTCGGTACAAACGGATTGGATATGTAAACGCCGAGCTCGGTATGGTTTTTTTCGCGTACATTTCTCGCAATTGTTATCGCAAGCTTTTTGGGATCGCTGTCCTCGTCGGGAATTTCGTAATCAAGGTCCACAACGAAAACGGAGTTGTTTTGCTTATTCAGGAATGACACAAGATAGTCGGCGGCATCGTTTGAAGCGACTGCAACTCTCTGAGAGTTTTCGCCGAGAGCTTTTGTCGTTTTTTCTATCAGCAGCCTGTGACGTATCTTCATTGCATTCGCCACTGCACACGGTTCGCAAAGCTGCGAAAAGTAATCGTAAAGCGAGCTGAGAACGATATATTGCGCCTTTTCGTCCTCAACGGGCATATAAATTATGTGCTGACCGCCGGAGGTTATCGTAAAGCCGCAGTTTAAATAATCGTCAGTCGGCATAACTTCGGCTGTTTCAGGGAACGAAACCGAAGCATTGTAGAAGCCGGGCTTCATCTTTTTTGTATTCTGACGTTCGGAAAGCGCAGAGGCAACCTCGTCATTCGTTACCGCTTTTAAATCAAGGGCAGAGCAAAGCAGTCTTTTTGTTGCGTTATACATTGTTGACTGAACAGCGACAAGGACGATATCTGCGGCAAGCAGACTTTGCGATATAGCGACAAGCATCCTTTTCTGTGAGGTAAAATCGTTAAATCCCGCGCTTTCGGGGAAAAAGGATTTTACGCATTCAAGAATGTGATTCTTTCCTTTTTCAGCCTCCGGGGAATCCTGATTACAAAGAGAAAAAAGTTTTATATCCATTGTTTTGCACCTCTGTATTATGTTATTCAAGTGTGAATCTTTTTGAATTGACAAACGGATTTTCTCCGCCGTTTGCATCGTACCATGCCTGTGGAAATTTTTGGTTTTCGTTTATTTTTGCTTTTGATACGTCCACGTTTTCGCTTTCGCCGTCACGGACGCGTCTTGCCATAACAACAAATCTCGAATCCTCAAATTCATAACAGCAGGTTGAAAGTGTAAGAATTTTATCACCCGGCTTAATATCAACGCTGTCGTTTGTATAGTACGAGCGTGACTTGACATCGGCAATGAACTCGTTAAATTTTGCATCGGTCGGGAAATTGACGGTCAGATAGGGGAATGTGTAGCCGTTATCCTGTGAATCATAAATATTCGCTATAAATGCGGCAAAGATCTTCCATGTGCCGTCCTCATAAATCGTGTTGAATTTAACAGTAGGGTATTCCTTGTAATTTTCGATGTCCTTGTAGTAATTCAAATGACCGAAAATCTGTCCGTCACGCATTTTATGACCGTAGATAATCGTGTTTGTATCAAAATTATCAATTTTGTTTCTGTAGTCGGCAAAAAGAGTTCCGTAAACGGAATACTCACCGTTAAAGTTTTTGGTAAGGTAGGTTTCGTTGTCGTCACATTGAACCACCTTCATATCGTCCGAATCAAGAAGAGGAATCTTTAAAATTCCGATGAAATCCTCATTCTTTTCCAAGAGATCCTTGTACTTTGCAAGTATATGCTTCGATTTGTTTGCCATAACGGTCGTCTGTGTATCGCTCTCGTCTATTGACGGAGTTTCCAGCGCGCTTTTATTTTTGTACGGCTCTATTACATAATATTTTATAAGATACGCGGAGCAGGCGACAAAGCACAGAACGGCGAGTCCCAGAAGCGCTTTTCTGAGAAAAGACAATATATTCTTTTTTATCTCTTTCTTGCTCATCATCTATCCTCTTGCTTTTTATCAGTCAGGTAAAAATACGTTAATTACATCAAGATCCGTGTTACGCTTGATTCCGTCATCGGCATTTTCGTCAAGGAAAACGACTCTTGTGTTTGTGTTGAACTCTTCATTTGAAACGGCAGATGCGTCCTGAGAATCATTTACAAGATCGCCGATGGAGTTAAGATCAATATCAATCTCATCAAACGAAATCGAATCGTTGTCAAATCGGCTTTCGGCTGTGCCGAATTCATTTTGCAGCTTGGACGGCGCGGTTAATTCGGCGTCCTTTTTGAAGCTCGGTGAGGAACGGTAATCCTCATCCGATGATCTTTTTGAACCTTTTACCGCAGTGTTTAGAGGGTTAAAGTCCTCATCGCGAATACTTTCATCTTCCTCCGCCGAGCCGAAACGTTTTTTCAGCTCCTCAAAAGAACTGTCGGTTATATATTCGGTTATATCATCATTTTCATCGGTCGGCAAAGCCGGGAGGTTATCGTTCATTGCGTCTATGTCTGCTTTGTAATTGTCCGGCACCATAAATCACTGCTTTCCTTAGTTATCTTACCGAAGGCTTCCACGAACGGGAACCTGCGTACGGGTTTGAAATACCCTTGTAGTCATACCAGACCTGCGGTCTTCTGTAGTTTGAATTTTCCTTTGCCTTTGAAGTATTTACATCGGCACTTTCACCTGAACGCAAAAGCCTGCCTATTACAACAAGACGGGTGTCAACCTTTTTGCCTATATAATTTGTATAGGTATAGTTGCAGGTTGAAAGGTTAATAACTCTGTCGGACGGCTTAAGGTCAACGCCTGTTGTGTAAAGTGCGTGCTGATTGACCTGCTCGATGAATCCGGCAAAATTGGAATCCGTCATGTTCGGCTCGATGAAATTGAACATATATCCGCCGTCATCCTTTGAATCGACCGTGGTGAGAAAAGCCGTGTAAATCAGGAATGTATAATTGCCGCTGAGTGTGCAATACTGAATTACGGGATTTTTCTTATACCATTCAATGTCATCATATCTGTTAAGGTCATAAAATGCCGTTCCGCAGCTCATATCGTGTCCGTATATAACCGTGTTTTTGCTCAGAGTATTTCTTTTACACTGATAATCTGCATATACACAGCCGTATTTTGTGTAAGAGCCGAAAAAATTGTTTGTAAGATAAAAGTCGTTATCCTTGTGCTGCACGATCGGCGTATTAATACTTGTTCCGGGAATATAGAGCCAGCCGACGGTTTCCTTGTTCTGAGCATACAGCCTTGTCAGCTTTTGCTGAATTCCTGCGGGATAATAAACGTCATTGTACTTTGCAACCATTTTTGTATATACGTTTTCCGACTTTCCGCTGTCGGCTGATGTTGAATGTGAAGAAATATTTGTTACAACATTAAAAACAGCCAAAGCCGATGACGAAACGATCGCAACGATCAAAACGGCGCATAACAATGTAAAAATGCTCTTCCTTGCGCTTTTTCGGGGCGTTGCCGTATCCTGTGTTTTCGATTCGGCTTTTGAAACGAGGGACTCGGCAGCGTTCTCTTGAGCAGCTGTCTTTTCTGCCTCAGCCTTGCTTCCTGCGGCAGGCTTTTTTGGCATCGAATCGAGAGAATCAAAATCCGGAAATGAATCAAATACGTTTCCGCCGAAGCCGGTGCTGTATTTTTTTTTGTTTTTATTTTCAGCCATTTCGCTCATCCTTACAGTTTATTATCAAGATAAAGTCTTATCATATTGAAAGCGTTTGACGCGCTGACATATCTGTTATAGCTTCTGTCTTTGCGCGAGGTTCTCAGCTCCTTGACCCAAACATTGTCCTTGTCGGCAAGACCGATATAAATAAGACCGACAGGTTTATTTGTCGAATCACTTTCGGGTCCTGCAATTCCCGTAACGGAAACGGCAATGTCAGCTCCGCTTACTCTTAAAGCGCCCTGTGCCATTTGTCTTGCGACCGGTTCGCTGACCGCACCGTATTTTTCAAGATCATCTGCACTGACACCGAGAACCTTATGCTTAATTTCAT
>DNGF01000114.1:4478-4627 GCA_003486665.1 Oscillospiraceae bacterium | reverse complement strand
GTTCGGCAATCCGCTTTCCTCACTGTTTGACGGCGACATGAAGCTTATTATAGCAATGATGCTTCTTCTCTCCGGTGACGGAGGAGATACTCTGCTGCTCATGGCACTGATGTATATAATGCTTTGATCTCTTGACAAAAGAGTGAATT
>DNGF01000114.1:0-4432 GCA_003486665.1 Oscillospiraceae bacterium | reverse complement strand
CTCTTGACAAAAGAGTGAATTTGAATTATTATATCCACAGAAAAAACGGAGGTACAAAGCAATGACATATGAATACAAAACGAAGGGTACCTGCTCTTCACGCATTACATTTGATCTTGACGGCGATGTTGTCAAAAACGTTAGGTTCACGGGCGGATGCAACGGCAATCTCAAGGGCATTTCAGCCATTGTCGAGGGCATGAGAGTCGAGGATATCGAGAAAAAGCTCAGCGGAATAACCTGCGGCTTCAAGAACACCTCGTGTCCCGATCAGCTCGCCAAGGCTGTCGCTGAGGCATATGCAAAGCAGAACGGATAATTTCCGATCGGCATAAACAGCAATAAAACAAAGGCTATATTTCGAAGACGGCAGCTCTGCCGAAAACGAATATAGCCTTTCTTTTATTTTGCGGCAAATTCATAGATCCTATCGCAGGCATTCTTTTCCTTGCCGAAGAAGAAGTCCGCGTTTCTCTCCTTGTACGGAGAGATAGGCTCACCCGAATTGTCAATAATTTTCTTCAAAGCGGAGCAAAGCTCGGTTTCGTTCTGCGTAAATTCGCCGAAGCCCTTTTCAAACGGAATATCCAGCTCTCTGTAATCATTCATGCCCGCCTTAAACTCCCTGTAGTCCGGCATGAAATAAACGATCGCGCGGTTGAGGTAAACAAAGTCAAAGACAAACGACGAGTAATCCGTGATACAAATCTTATATTCATCCGTTGCCCTGCCCTCGGCAAACTTTACCCTCGGCGAACTCAGCTTGAAGCATTCGGCGTAAGGCGCAAAGATCGGATGAAGCTTAAATTCAAGCGTCCAGCCGTTTTTTTCCAAAATCTCGGAAAGCCTTTCGCTGTTTAAAAACGACTGCGTTTTTTTGAAATAATCCGACTGAACAAACTTATCCCTGTCGGCAGACCAGCCGCCCTCGCCCTTATGGGTAATGAGATATTTTCTCCAGGACGGCGCAAAGAGAATAACGTTTTCAGCCTCTTTTTCGCCGAGGCGGAAGTGATCGTATCTCGGCATTTTACTCTTGATAAGAGCCTCTTCGGGAAAGAAATAATTCTCGGTAAAATTCTTCACCTCATAGTCGGTGGAAACGACCTCCCCTGTTACGTCAAGCCTGTCGTAAGAATATTTCCAGGGCAGATGTGCATGAAGAACGCCGTGCTGGAGATAGTAAACATCGCCTGCAAAAAGGTCGATATATTCCGGATAGATATCGTCAAAATACGGGAGGTAATTCTCCTTTTCTATAAAGGCTGTAATAATCTTTTCGGCATTGAGATAGATAAGCTTATGCTTTGTTGAGCGGAAAGCAAGAAGCTTCTTCTGCTGTTCGGAAGTAAACCTATCCCTCACCGCGTCAATCGAGCCGTTAACGACATAGTAGCGTTCAACACCGTCATCAATCGCAAAATCATGCTGAAATTGATAGTAAGCATTGTCAACGCCAACGCCCTTGCAGTCATGGTAAAGCCATATTCTCTTCTTTGGCATAAGATAATTAATAAGCCTTACGGCGAAAACCTTTTTGTTCGTTCCGAAGTATTTTTTCAGCTCATTCTTTTTGTATTTTCTTTCTGTTTTTTCATCGGCGGGTTCGAGCGTGAAGCATCTTTCGCTCATTCTGCACGCTGTTCCGTTCATAACGAAGCGCCTGCGTCCTGAATTAAACGGAACCCATTCGCCGCACAGGAAATTTACAGGATATGACCTTTCGCCGATCTCGACGGCAAATGAAAAAGTCTTGTGTTTTTCGGGCTTTATAACGGTTCTGAAGCCCCATGCCGTGTTGTTCTTAATTTTCGCGCCGTCATAGCAGAACGAACACTCTTTGATTTCAAGCGGAAGATTTACGTTCCGCTCTCTGAGCAGAAGAGTCGGCTTTTCGCAATAATCAAATATCGGAGAAGAGATATATCCGCATATCTCTGTGCCGTCTTCTCTGACCTTAAACCTTGTAAGCGTGAGATCAACGCTGTCGGACTCATAAAGTATCTTTTCACCGTGTACGATTTTCAGGGCTTCATCGGCAACCGTTTCAAGCTCGCCTTTATATTTCATCGCAATGAGGAAATACCTGTTCATCAGCGGCGCTTCCGGGCAGCCGATAATAATATCATCGTCAACCTTTTCAAGCAGATTTTCAATTCTGCGGATTTCCTTTGCGTAAGCATCGCCCTCAATGTGATATGGCAAAAGACGGTCGTCGGCAAGCCTTTTCAGTATATCCGCGGCAAAAAGAGCCTTTACATAATCGGGAACGGCTTCATAATCCGCAAAAATACTCTCCCACTTGTCGATCAGGCGGTCATAATACAGCGAACATTCACCCAAAGCGCCCTCGCCCGACGGGTTGATGAATTTGCGGTATTCACAGCCGCCGACATATCCAACTGTCATTTTCTTCTTTGAGCTTTCAATGCAGTATTCGGCAAACTTCAAGCCGCAGACATCCGAGGCGTCGAAAAGCAAATTTTCATCGCCCTTATTTTTGACCGCAACGTTCACACTGTCGGGGCAGAAATATATATTCTTCGCATCGGAAAGATCATAAACATCGGTCGTGCCGATCACGGCTTTAGAGCCGCTCTTTTTCCTGCCCGAATTGCTATAAGGCACAAGATTGTATGTGACAATATCCGTTCTGTCCGCGTTCAATTCGAAGAAATCCGATATCCTGCCGAGTGCTTCGGGGCTGAGCGTGTCATCCGCGTCAAGAAAGGCGATATATTTGCCCCTTGCGGCGGTGATTCCGCTGTTTCTTGCCGCACCGGAACCGCTGTGCTGCTGAGTAATAATTGCCGCATAGTTATTTTGGCTTGCAAAGCTTTTCGCTATGTCAGCCGAGCCGTCCGCGCTTCCGTCATTGACAAGGATAACCTCAAGCCCGTCCTTATTGATCTTCTGCGCCGCTACGGAAGAGAGGCACCTTTCAAGCGTACCCTCCGCGTTATAAAACGGTATGATAACCGAAATCTTTTTCTCAAATTCGCTCATAATTTCACCTCTGTCAATGAAAAGATTATACACGCATAAATCCTTTTTTGCAACAAGCTTTGTGAATAAACCTCTTGTTTTCGGGTAAAAATTTCCATGGGTGATTTTTATGAAAAGTGCTGTAATCAAGCAGGAAAGCAAAGCGCTGATAAAAGGTAAAAGGGTCAAGGCGCTGTCGATAACGCTGTTTTCCGTTATTTTTTGCATAATTTTAACACTTCTGAGCTTCGGAATTATGTTCGCCTCCCCTCTTTTCGGGGATTCGGCAGGCGTGAATATCGCCGCTGCCGTGATCTTAGGCGTGCTGAGCCTTGCCGCGATCTTCTTCTACAGCTCCTCATCTGTCGGAGAAAAGGCATGGTACGGCGGAATAACGGCGCAAAAAAGCAACTATACAAGACGGCTTTTCTTCTGGTTCAGGCCGAAGAACTCAATGCGCGCCCTGAGATTCCGTTTTCTTCTGCTTACGGTAAAAGCCCTTTGGGCTGCCGTGTTTTTTCTCCCGGCGGCAATCCTGCTGTGGACGATCTACTATCTCTCCGGCACGGGCGGAGTTGAATTTTATCTCTTCCTTTCCCTTGCGGGAGGAACAGTGCTGATGACGGTCTGCGGCGCAATATTTTATTTCATCGCCATGCAGAAATATTTTATCGCGGAATATCTTTTTTCAAGCAATCCGCGGCTCGGCGCATGGACGGCAATCAAGCAGAGCAAGAATCTGCTTGACGGGCATATCACGGAAATTGTGCGCTTTAAGCTTAGCTTTTTGCCGTGGTTTATGAGCTGTATTTTTGTAGTTCCCGCTTTTTATTTTCTGCCGTATTATAAAGAAAGCTGCTGTGTTGTTGCAAAAAGAATTACTTTGTGATAAAATGATGTTGAATTTTTTCACGGAGATGTTTATATGAAGGATAATTTAAAGTGGACTAAATCCAAGATCTTTCTGATCGGATTTAACTGTGTTTTGTGCGTTGCGATAGTAGTCAGCGCAATGATGATCGTAATTGACAAATCGAGGATAAAAAACGGCGCCGTATATGTCCCTGCCGACGGTGAGGAGGCAACAACCGCTCCCTCAAATGCTAATTCATCCGCCGAGTCGGGCAAGGCAAGACTGATGTTTGCAGGCGACAACGTTGTGTATAAAACTCTTTACTCTCAGGCAAACGAAAAAGCGGGCGGAAGCGGATATGATTTTTCCGCCTCTTACGACGGCTTAAAAGATATTATTTCGCAATCCGACCTCGCGGTGATAAGCCAGAACACGGTAATGGACGACAAGAACGAGCTCTCCGCCGCGCCTGCTTTCAACACGCCCGATCAGATGCTCGACAAGCTTATCGGACTCGGCTTTGACGTTTTCAACCAGGCGAACGACCATATAACGGACATGGGACTTTCCGGCATAATCAACGACATCGCACTC
>DNGF01000139.1:1263-8029 GCA_003486665.1 Oscillospiraceae bacterium | reverse complement strand
TACCAACTGAGCTACACCAGCGTCTTAACGCTCGTATACTATACCACAACCGAAACATTTTGTCAACACTTTTTTCAAATTTTTATCCCTACTTTTTAAAATTTTATATTGATATAAAGCCCAATAAATGATATAGTAATAATATAATGTTAAAAGAGGGATTATGTATGAAAAAGAGAATATTGGCAGTTTTTATTGCCGCCTTACTGTGTTTTCAGGCAACGGCGGTTTCTGCCGTCGCTGTCGGTTCAAGTGTTGATGCTGCCGACACCGTAATAAGTGATGAGCGAGAGCAGCGAGAAGCCGTCCGTGCCGCAGCCGCCGCTATAATCGGAGAAAATCCGAGTGACGACATAACCGTAAGCAATGCTTTTGTAACCGAAGTTCTTGACAATGTCGGTGAAGATCCGACCGCAAAGGATATTTCCGATGAAATTTCGAAATACGCAGGTCTTTTCAAAAGGAAAACCGACGAATACGCCAAGGGTATTGCCAATGATGCCGAATACTATATTGCCGATGACGGCGAATTCTTCATCATTGTTGATATCACAAAGCACCCGGAGGTACTTGAGCTTACGATAATGTGCAAGGCTTCCAGACTTATGCTCAATAAACAAAATGAGATTGCCGCACAAGTTGACGGAGATTGTATAACAATGGACTACCGCCATGTTGTCGGTGAGCTTGCATTGCACAATACCGTTTACGCATTAACAAAAGCTTTCGGAGGAGAGAACGAGAACAGTCCTCTGCACGGTCACTACGAGAGTGCAAAGGTTGCCGAGCTTAACCGAAACGAGCAGAGAGGCGCGGATTATATTCGCATAGTCGGAGGCTTTCTTGATCTCTGCTACAGAGTTTTCTCAACCATTTTTCATCAGTTCTTATAATATAAAAAGATACTAAAAAAGCGGAAGCCGAATTAACGACTTCCGCTCTTTTTCATGTCTTATTTAACGCTGTCAACGAGATCCATGAACTCCGAGATCACCTTTGAAGCTGTGTTCTTGCCCCAAGAGATAAGGCACCATGTATCTGTGTCGAAAGACTCCTTCTTTTCGCTGTACTGTACGCCTGCCATTACGAAATCATCATCCGGCTCAATGTAGCCGATAGCATCGTTCATAAGGTCGAATACGATAATATTCTCGCCGTACATTTCACGAAGCGACTGATACTTAAAGCCCTTACAGCCTTCGCCGCCCATAAGAAGCTCGCCGTAGGTTTCGCCCGGACAAAGCTCAACAAGAAGCGAATCGCCAAGCTCCATGTATCCCGACTCGGTTACTGTGTAATACTTGTCGGTCGTCTTGTCAAAGAGGAAGAAATAGTCCGTGATACCCGTCTTGCCGACGATATCCATAAGAACATTGGAAACCTCGATGATATACTGCTTGTGAGCAATGTTGAGCATCGGAGCGACCTTTGTTTCGCTTACGGCTTTCCAATCCTTATACCACGATGTGTAGCCATCGTTTGAACCATACTCAGCCTCGCCGAGGAAATCGCCGAGAGCATAGTTCATGGTCTTGCACTCTGCCTCGCTCTTTGTAAGTCCGAGAATGATGTAACCCATCTCATAGCCGTATCTTTCGGCTTCCTCATGTCTTGTGAGGTCAAGCCCGTCATCCGAAGCGCCGCGCTGATATGTAATAGTACCGATACAGCCCTGAATATAAATAAAGTTGTAGCCTGCCTTGTTGACAACCTCCTCAATATAAGGAACGAAGTCAGCGGAAATAACAACATGACCGTAGCCTGAATTTTCCGGATGAGCGCTGAACGTTGCAATAACCGTACCCTTTTCGTTCTTGTTATCCGGTGTGAACATCAAGCGGTAAAGATTGCCGTCAAATGTGTACGGAGCTGTTCTGTCACGAAGATAATTGTCTGCAATGTCCTTCTTTGCAAGAGTAAGCGTACCTGCTTCCATAGCGGAATAAGCTTCCTTGATCGTGGCGGTACACTGGTCAACGATCTTCTTGAGGAAGGTGCGGTTAACACCGCTGTGGATCTCGGAAAGTCCGAGATTAGAGAGGAAAAGATTGTTCAGAACATTGGAAACGGTGTTATCCCATACGCCCTGGAGGTCAATTCCGCTGTGGGTATGAGTAACGGAAACGTTAACGCTGACAATGTTGTTTTTCGCCGCAAAATCGGAGATAGATTCACGGATAAGGCGAACATCTGCATTAGCAATGCCGATTGCATCAAGCACGCAGAACGCAACATTCCCTCTGCCTGTGCCGTCGTTGAGGACGATTGTACGAACCCAAAGTCCGTCAAAGGTTTCGGTCGTTGTAGCCATAAGACCGTAGCCGCCCATTGTGTACGGCGTTGTGCCGAAATCATCGGGAAGAATTGAAGCCTGAGCATAGCCGAGATGCCATTTTGCGCCTGCCGCCGGAGCGTCAAGGAACTCTGACATTCCCTTGTAGAAATTGCCGTAGCTGTCGAGATCAAAACCGGCATAATCGTGAATAACCGAGGTCTTCGGAATAACAAAGCCGAGAGCCTTGCCGATTACGTTAATGAGCGTGTTGCTCAAAAGGTTGATCACCTTGGCAAGCAGCTTCATAAGAACCGTCTTGGGGCTTGTTGAAGCGAGCGAGCCGAACGCATCGCCGATTTTGTCAAGTGTGTCATTGACATTACTGTTGACTACCTGAACCTGATTACCGTTTGCCGCAGCATCGGCAAGATACTCTTCAAGAGTCACATTGGATTGAGCCACTATCGGTGCTTCCTCGTTCTTTGCAAATGCCGTTACACCGATCGGAACGATCAGGCAAAGACAAAGAGCCACCGAAAGAACTGACAAAAGAATTTTTTTCATAATTCTGCTCCTTTCGGAAAATGATAGTATTCCTATGATATATGATTATAACACAAAGACTCAATTTTTACAAATAAAACAATCTCTCGCTTTTTTATTCAAATTGACGAAAGTATAACGTGTAATTTAATTGACTTTTGAGCCCGACAAGAATATAATATAGTTTAGTTTAAGTCTACAGTATTTCGGAGGTTTATATATGGATTTCGCAGGTAAAAAGGTTCTCGTTATCGGACTTGCCCGCAGCGGCATGGCTGCAATAAAAGTGCTTAAAAAGCTCGGCGCGGAGGTTACTCTCTCCGAGAGCAAGAAAAAGGAAGAAATTAAGGAAATTGATTTTCTCAATGAAAATGATGTTGAAATCGTCGGACAGGATATGGCTGTTTTTGAGCGTGATTTTGACCTTGTTATAAAAAATCCGGGCGTTCCATACAGAAGCCCGATGATCCGGAGGCTTCATGAGCGAAATATTCCCGTTATAACGGAAATCGAGCTTGCATATCAGGTTGCAAAGCCTCAGCATTACATTGCAATTACGGGAACAAACGGAAAGACCACAACCTCCACACTTACATATGAAATTCTTCGCCGAGCTTTCCCCGGCAAAGCTCACCTTTGCGGAAATATCGGCATTCCCCTCTGTGAAATCGTTATGGAAAACGGATTGATGGAAGAGGGCGGACACTATATTGCTCTTGAAATTTCCAACTTCCAGCTTGTAAACATTGATAAATTCCGTCCGGAGGTTGCAACTATAATCAACCTCACGCCCGACCACATCGACTTCATGGGCAGCCTTGATAATTATTACAAGTCCAAGACCGAGGTTTACAGAAACATGGCGGATAACGATGTTTTCCTGCTCAATGCAGACGATTCCGTTGTTAAGGAGTACACAGACCGCTATCCTGTGAAGTGCATCAAGGAAAGCTTCAGCACCGACAGCGACAATGCCGACTGCATTGCCAAGGACGGCTATATCGAAATAAAGGGTGAAAAGATCATTCCGCTTGACGCGATCAAAATTGTCGGCAAGCACAATTTGCAGAATGTCATGATTGCCGTTTCCGCGGCCAAAGCAATAGGAATCTCAAACGAAGTTATTCTCGACGCCGTTTCATCGTTCAAGGGTGTTGAGCATCGAATTGAGTTTGTCCGTGAGCTTAACGGAGTTAAATATTATAACGATTCAAAGGGAACAAACACCGACGCAACAATAACCGCTCTGAAAGCGTTTGACCGCGGTGTAATTCTTCTTGTCGGCGGATTTGAAAAGGGTCTGCCGATGGACGAGATGAAAAAGCACCTCGGCTGTGTTAAAAAGGTTGTCGGATTCGGCGCCTGCGGTCCGCGCCTTGTTCATGACCTTGTCGGCGAGGACGGAATAATTGTTTCAACACTTGATGAAGCCGTTGCCGAGGCAAACAAAATCGCCGAAAGCGGCGACACAGTTCTCCTCTCCCCCACCACCAGCTCATTTGATCAGTACACCTGCTTTGAGGAGCGCGGCGATCACTTTAAGAAAATCGTAAATGCGCTTTAATTTTTAATATATCAAATTGTTATTAGCCTTCCCCGTGACTACGGGGGTTGTAAAGAGTTTGATAAAATTTATTTTGAGCGTGGGCTCCTCCTTTGGGGGAGCTGGCAGCGCAGCTGACTGAGGGAGTAAGGTTTTATCAAACTTTAATCTTTATCCCTCCGACTTTACGAGCCACCTCCCCTTAAATCATTTAAGGGGAGGCTGAACAAGACGTTAATTTCATGTTTTTTAAGTTAGCAAAACTTCCCATCAAGGAGAAGCCGTGGTATAATTCTTCTGGCTTGTAATTATATTCACTTCAATTCCATCACCACAACCCGAAAGGATAAATATGACAGAAAAAGAAAAATTTATCGGCGTTTTCGACTCAGGAATCGGCGGTCTGACCGTTGTAAAGAGCATAGTTGAAACAATGCCGAACGAAAATATAATCTACTTCGGCGACACGGCTCACGTCCCCTACGGAACACGCTCCAAGGAGCAGATTATCGAATATGTTCTCAGTGACGTGAAGTTTCTCAGCCGATTTAACATTAAAGCCATTGTAATCGCCTGTAATACGGCGGACTCGGCGGCAAGGGATAAGGTTGAAGAAAAATACAGCAATATCCCCGTTTACGGCGTTGTTTCCCCTGCTTCAAAAAAAGCGGCGGAGCTGACGAAAAACAAAAAAATCGGCGTAATTGCTACCAATGCCACGGTTAACAGCGGCGCATATGAAAAGACTATACGCAGCTTTAACCCGAACGCACAGGTTATCAGCCTTGCCTGTCCGCTTCTCGTGCCTCTCGTTGAAGAGGGACGTTTCAAAAAGGGCGATCAGGTAATTGAAGAGGTGCTGAGAGAATATCTCACTCCGCTGAAAGAGCAGGGTATCGACACGCTTGTTCTCGGCTGTACTCACTACCCGCTGCTCTACGACATTATAACCGAGATAATGGGAACCAAAGTTACCGTTATCAGCTCATCTATTGCCGCTGCGGAAGAGCTGAAAAAAGGACTTGATGAGAGGAATCTTTTGAGTGAGCTTTCGCAGAGCGAACGAAAATATTTTGTCAGCGACAACGCAGAGGATTTTGAAAAGCACGCGCTCATCTTCATGGGAAATGCCCTCGGCGGAACGGTTGAACAGGTTGACATTGAAGAATAAAATAAACGCAGGTATCGGCGAATTTTGCCAAACCTGCGTTTTCTTATTTATTTTCTTTCAGATATTCGTTGCGGAGCTTTGCCGGGTATGTCGCATCCTTAAACTCCCAATGGTTCAGTCCGTATTTCACCGCGTCAATCGGCGGCAAGTGCGTGATCTTCTTGTATTCATCCGACATTTCCCATTCGTTTGCCGGAATAACGTTAAATTTCACATTGATTTCTCCGTTGAAAAGGCAGGGATCAATCTGTCCGAGCGTTGTTTCGGTTGCAAGCCGTCCGTGAGCAAGGTACGGCACATCTATACTATCGCTCGCAACACTCTTTCGTGCGAGATATTCGGCTCTGTAGGCATATGAATCAAAATTCTGCGCCGTAATTGTAAGCATTACACAGCAGCCTACAATGAATGCCGTCGGTGCAAATATGCCGATAAATCGGTTGACTTTATCGCCTATTCCGATTTCTTTTATAAGAAACATCGCGTAACAGAAAAGAACGGCAAACGTTGTGTAAAACGTTCTGTCACCTCTGTGGTTAACTATCGTCATAGGTCCGACCGCACTGCAAAGCAAAATAACTGTCATAACAAACGAAAATATCAGCTTTCTTTGTTTTGAAAGAATTGATACAATTAATACAGTAACCAAATACGCAAGTTCCAGCATTAAAAATAGCATTGCAAATTTGTTTGCTTTTTCTGCAAATATGACGGCAAATATGCCGAGCAACGGAACAGCTGTAAGAACGGCTGTCAGCATAATTTTGATCGCTTTATAGGTCTTACACTGCTTGAAAAGTGCATATATCATCACGGCAGAGATCGCAGCATAAACCAAAACATACTGATTGGCAAGCAGTGAAAAGCTTCTCACAGCCGCAATTATGTTATATATCAATGCTTTCGGCTCTGTCACAAATCCTCTGTAGCCGCTCAGCTTTTCCTGAGTTTCCGTTAATCTCGGAATCAGATACATAATCAACGTACCGATAAGGGTAAAAATAAAATTAACGATTCCCGATTCGGACGCCTTTTTATTTGAGCATAGCTCGCCGACAATAATCAGAACAGCCGCACAAAGCATAACAACGGTTGTGTTTTCGCTGAACAAGCACGCTCCGACAGCCGAAACGGCAAGCGGAATATATAAAAGACGGGATTCGCCGCTCTTAATTCTTTTAATTAACACTCCCGACATAAGCGCAAACGCAAACGGAACGGCATAATTGCAAAA